>JAGPES010000236.1 GCA_018057015.1 Pseudomonadales bacterium
GGCCTGGGGATCCATTTCCTGCATGTCCGCTCGCCGCACGCCGACGCCTTGCCGCTGGTGATGACGCACGGCTGGCCGGGTTCGGTCATCGAGTTCCTGAAGGTGATCGGGCCGCTCGCCGACCCGACCCGTCACGGCGGCGAGGCGAAGGATGCCTTCCACGTCGTGTGCCCTGCGCTGCCCGGCTACGGCTTCTCGGACAAGCCGAGCCAGCCGGGCTGGGGCGCCGAGCGTATCGGTCGGGCCTGGGGGCAGCTCATGCAGCGCCTCGGCTACCCCAGCTATGTCGCGCAGGGCGGAGACTGGGGCGCGATGGTGACCACCAGCATAGCCCAGACCGAGACCGCCCACTGCCGCGGTGTGCACCTGAACATGCCGATCGTGGCGCCCGACATGGACACGATGCACGAACTGACCGAACTCGAGCAGGGCGCGCTCGCGGGCATGCATCACTACAACGAGCACGATTCGGGCTACTCGAAGCAGCAGAGCACGCGGCCGCAGACGCTGGGTTACGGGCTCGCCGACTCGCCGGCGGGGCAGGCCGCGTGGATCGTGGAGAAGTTCTGGGCCTGGACGGACTGCGGCGACGGTGAGCACCGTCACCCCGAGAGCGTGCTCAGCCGTGACGAACTGCTCGACAACGTGATGATGTACTGGCTGACCAACTCATCGGCCTCGTCGGCGCGGCTCTACTGGGAGAGCTTCCGCACGCCGAACATGGATCCGGTCAACATTCCGGCGGGCGCGAGCATCTTCCCGAAGGAGATCTTCCGCTCCTCGCGGCGCTGGGCCGAGAAGCGCTTCACCCGGCTGGTGTACTGGAACGAGCTCGAGCGCGGCGGCCACTTCGCGGCCTTCGAACAGCCGGAACTCTTCGTGGGCGAGTTGCGCGGCTGCTTTCGCGCGATGCGCTGACGCTCTCTCAGTGCAATGAACGACCGGCCGCGGCCGTTTCGCGCTCCAGCTTCTGCGGCGGCACCGAGCCGTGGTGCGCGATCATTCGCCAGCCCTCGTCGAAGCGGCGAAACACGTTGGTGGCCAGCACATGGCTGGTTTGCTCGCCGTGCGAGATCTGTTCCCGCACCAGGTGCACGGCGAGCCCGCCCTCGCTGACGCGGCTCACCACGTGTACGCGGATCCGCGGCGCGATGGCATGCTCGAAAATGGCCGCCCAGCTGTCGAGCACCTCGTCACGGGTGCGCAGCAGCCCGCCGCCGGGGTGGATGCAGCTCGGCTCTTCCTCGGCCCACACGGCTTCCATGGCGGCCAGGTCGCACGCGGTGAATGCCTGGTAGAACGCGCGCTCGCAATCCATCGGGCTGGCGAACACCTCCCCTTGCCCCTTGTGCCGACCTGCCTCGCTCATCAATGCCCTCTCCTGGCGCCGCGTGGCGCCATGGTGCGCGCCACGGCGATCCGCCGCAATGCCCGGCGGTGTCAACCGATCACGCCGGCCGGCGTTTGCTGCTGCAACACGGTTCACGACGCCAGGGAGAGACCGATGCGCAACAAGCTGTTCACTGTCCTGGTGCTGGGCACGGCCCTGGGCGCCGCGCCCGCGCTGGCCGACGGGTACCGCCACAAGCGCGGCCAGGGGCACCATCAGCACGCCTACCATTACCGCGAACCGGTACGCGTGGTGCGTTATGAACGTTACGCCGAGGTGCCGCCGCCGCGGGTCTACTACGCGGCGTATTCGCCCCGACCGGTGTATGTCCACTATGATGGGCACCGTCACGGGAGGGACGATGACCACGACCTCATCAAGTGGATCGGCGGAGCGATCGTGCTCGGCGAGATCATCCATCACGCCGGCGGGCACTGACCGCCGGGCAACGGGACACTGATGCGCGCTGGCGGCGGGGATGGCGACGCAGAAGACGAGACCGGGGCGATGGATATCGGGGCCTTCCTGCGCTCGATCGAGCGCAGGGGCTTCCTGATGGCGCGGATGGCGCTCGGCAACGATGACGATGCGCTCGACGCGATGCAGGACACCATGATGCGGCTGGTGCAGCGTTACGCGAACAGGCCCGCCGCCGAGTGGCGACCGCTGTTCTACCGCATCCTGCGCAATCGCATCACCGATACGCGCCGGCGGCGCACGATCCGGTCGCGCTTGTTCGGCTGGCTGGAGCAGCGCGAGGACGAGGAGGAACAGGATCCGCTGGAGCGGATCGCGGATCCCGCGGCACTCGATCCGGGACGGATCGTCGCCGGCAACGAGACGGCCGAGGCCTTGATGGCAGCGGTAGCCCGGTTGCCGGATCGCCAGCAGCAGGCTTTCATGCTGCGCTGCTGGGAAGGTCTGTCGACCGCGGAAACGGCCAGCGCCATGGGCTGCACGGAAGGCAGCGTGAAGACGCACTATTCGCGCGCCGTGCACGCGCTGAGGGAGCGACTCGGGGAGCATTACCCATGAACAGCTTCGAGGAGGATCTGCGCGCGACCCTGCGCGAGCAGGAAAACGCGCTCGACGGCCACACGCTGGCGCGGCTGGGCGCGGCCCGGCGCGCCGCGCTGGCGCGGCCCCCGGCGCCCTGGTGGCGCCTGCACGTGCCGGCGCTCGGTGGCGCGGCGCTGGCGGTGGCGCTGGCCGTGGCCGTGCTGATGCCGATGCAGGAACAGCTGCGCCCGCCCGTGGGTGCCAGCGAACAGCTGGTGGAGGATCCGCAGTTCTACGAGGACCTGGATTTCTACATGTGGCTCGCCGAATCGGAAATGGACAACCATGGCTGAGCGGCGCGCGCGCACGGCCTTCGTGATGCTGTTCTGCGCCCTGGCGCTGGCAGCGGGCACGGCGAGCGCGGCGCCGGGACAGCGGCAGACGCAGGCGCGTGGACACGAGGCGGGCTCGGTACGGCTCGCGCGCAATGACGACAAGGCCCAGGATCGCGAGCGCGGCGGCGGCACGACGGGCCCACAGCAGCGCGCCCGCGACGAGCCGCGTGGTCGCGACGGCCGCGGCGGACGCGATTCCGCGGAGGGCGCGCAACGGCGCGCGGCCGACAACGGGCCAAGACAGCGCGTGGAGCGTGAGCGCTCCGGCCAGCCGGTGCAGGCGCGACGATGGGAGGAGCTGAGTCCGGGGGAACGCCAACGCCTGCAACGGCGAGAGCAGGGCTTTCGCGCGCTTCCCGGCGAGCAGCAGCAAAGGCTGCGCCAGGCCGAAGAGCGCTACCGCAGCATGTCGCCCGACCAGCGCGAGGAGTTGCGACGACGCTGGGAAGGCATGAGCGAGAGCGATCGGGAACGCTACCGCCGTCGCATCGAGAAGCGCGACGACTGAACGGCGCGAGGTCGCCGTCCGCACGCGTGCCTCTTGCTATAGTGTCGTCCGCACGCGCCGCCTGCCGGGCGTGCCTGTGTTACCGACCCCGGGAGCCGATACCGATGGATGTGCTGCTGGCGCTGCTCGCGCTGTTCAACGTGCTTGCCATGATCACCGTCTTCATGCCGCGCACCTTCCCCGACAACATACTGCCGTGGTTCGTGTTCGCCTTCGCGTTGCTCTCGACCGAGCTCGCCTGGCTCTGGCTGCCGCTCCAGGCCTTGCTGGCGCTGGTGTGCGTGGCAGGCGGCGCGCTCGGCTCCACGCTCGGCGCGATCGCGCTGCCGGTGCTGGCGGTCTCGTGGCTCGGCCTGCTGCGCAGCATCTGGCTCGGGCTCGACAGCAGTACCACCGTGGAAAACGCCCTGAACCAGGCGCTCGGCCGCGATTACCGTGCACGCATCCCGGCGGCGATCTCGCGCGGACTGCGCAACGTGGTCCGCTTCGCCGATTGGCGCCGGCCCTTCGCGATGCCACGGCCCGGCGTAGAGGTGATCCGCAACGTCGCCTACGCGGGGGGCGGCATCCGCCAGCGCCTCGACATCTACCGCCCGACGGTCGTTCCGCCCGGTGGCTGTCCCGTGTTGCTGCAGATCCACGGCGGCGGCTGGATGATCGGCGCCAAGGAAGAGCAGGCGCTGCCCCTGATGTACCGCATGGCCGGCAACGGCTGGATCTGCGTGGCGGCGAACTACCGCCTGAGCCCCAGCGTCGGCTTCCCCACCCATCTGCAGGACTGCAAGGCCGCGCTGGCGTGGATTCGCACCCGTGGACGCGAATACGGCATGAACCCGGATTTCGTGGCGGTCACCGGCGGCTCGGCCGGCGGCCATCTCACCGCGCTGATGGGACTGACGGAGAACCGGCCCGAGCTGCAGCCCGGTAACGAGGGCGTCGACACCTCGGTGCAGGCCTGCGTGCCGTTCTATGGCGTTTACGATTTCCTGAATCGCTCCGGCGCGCGCTCCTCGAGCGCGAAGTTCCTCGAGTTCCTCGGTGAGCGCGTGCTGCACGCCACGCCCGAGGAAGACCCGGCACGCTGGGATCTCGCCTCGCCGATCACGCAGGTCCACGCGGACGCGCCACCGTTCATGGTGGTGCACGGCTCGCGCGACAGCCTGGCGCCGGTCGAGGATGCGCGCCTGTTCGCCCGCCACCTGCGCGAGATCTCGCGCAACCCGGTGGTGTACGTGGAGCTGCAGGGTGCGGAGCACGCCTTCGACATCATGCACTCGCCACGCACGGAGCACGCCATCGACGGCGTGCAGCGCTTCCTGGAATGGGTGCGCGCGGGGCGCTAGGTCCGGATTCAGTGCGTGTGTCGCAAAACCCTGCTCGACCCCGAGCCAAGCGCTGCAGGAGCGCGCCATGCGCGTGATATCGCGGCCATGGGCCGCTCCTGCACGCGAAAATCGCCGTATGCGCCGGTCCGCAAGGCGTTTTGCGACACGCGCTGAAGCCCGACCTAAAGCGCCTTGACCTTCTGTGCGTCGCAGCGCTCGCAACGATAGACCGTGACCAGCTTGCCGGCGCGCACGTCGAACTGCTTCTCCCTCCAGATCCTCCACTTGTGATGGCCGTTCAGGCACAGGGTCTTGCCCCTGTGCCCGTCCGGTCTGCGGAACGAGACGACCTCGCCCATGGCAGGCTCTGCTCAGCGCGCCGCCACGGCTCAGCCGAACACGCAGGCCACGAACTTGTTGCCGTCGAGGTCGCGGAAATAGCCGCCGTAGAAACCGTCACCGCGCGGCCCCGGGGCGCCTTCGTCGGTGCCACCGAGCGCGAGCGCCCTGGCATGCAGCTTGTCGGCCATTTCGCGGCTGCCCGCATCGATCGCCACCATGGTGCCATTGCCGGCCGTGGCGGCCTTGCCGTCAAAGGGTGTGCAGACCGCCAGCATCGGGGCGCCCGGCTTGGTACCCCAGATGATCATGCGGTCCATCTGCATGAAGCGCGAGGCCCCCATCTCGCCGAGCAGTGCGTCGTAGAACGCCGTGGCGCGGGGAAGGTCATTGGTACCGACGGTGACGTAGCTGATCATGGGAATCTCCTGTGGTGATCGAGGCGCAATGGAGGCGCGCCATTATTCGGGAGTTGACGCGCCAGCGGAAGGGCCGGCGTCGCGATGCGCCGATCGCGGCGCGACGCTTCAGGTCTCCGGCTCCAGCATGTCGGGTTTCTGCAGGTACCAGTCGACGCCGGCGGCGTCGCGCTCGCGCCGGACCATGCGCCGCCCGATCAGGCAATTGAGGTGCGCCAGCGTCTCGCCGGTGGCCATGTACAGCATCTCGTTGCTGAGCTCGCGGCGAAACATCACGCGCGAGCAGTCCACGGCGCGCCGCGGCTCGGCGAGGGCCTCGAACAGGGTCGCG
>JAGPES010000237.1 GCA_018057015.1 Pseudomonadales bacterium
ATGGTGGCGAATCCCTGCGCGATGCTGGCTGCGCTGGTGACGTCCATGGTGAGGCAGTGTGCATCGCCGCCGGCGGCGCGTATCGAGGATGCCGTCTGCTCGAGCTTGTCGGCGCGTCGCGCCGCGAGTATCACGCTGGCGCCCGCGGCCGCGAGGGTGTGCGCAAAGCGCTGCCCCAGCCCGGTGCCTCCCCCCGTGATGAGGACGCGCCGCCCGCGCATGTCGAACAGGGACTGCGGAATGGTCATGGTGGCCTCTCTGGTCCGGGTACGGATGATTGCCCTGGGTGCGCCTGGAATCCAGCCCCGGGGTTCACGGCGCACGCACCGGGCTCAGCCGGCAGCGCCACCCCCGGCACCCGAGTTGCCGATGACCGCGGGCAGATAGCTGTCGAGGAAGACGGGCGGCATGCGCACCGGCTTGCCCGTGGAGATCCTGATGCACACCAGATCCCAGTCGCCGCGCAGCAGCGTGGCCCCGTCGGCGCCACGGCGGACCTGGAAGTGACGTCTCATCTGCAGGCGGCCGTCGCTGCCGGTGAGCCAGGTGCCGACTTCGAGTTCGTCGTCCGCAACCGCCGCGAGCAGGTATTCGTACTGCGCCTTGCGCACCACCATCGCGCGGTCGAGCGCGCGGTAGGCGTCCGGGGCGAGGCCCAGCGCCGCCGAATGTCGCCACGCCGCGTCCTGGCACCAGCCGACATAGGCGATGTTGTTGGCGTGTTCGAGCACGTCGATGTGCGCGTGCTGCACGCGCACGGCGTGCAGGAAGGGATGCGGATGATCCCAGCCGCTCACGGGTGCGCCTGGCGCGCCAGCCGGTCCAGGTAGCCCATCGCCAAGGCCGACGCCACCAGGGTCATGTGGATGATCATGTACTGCAGCAGCTTGTCGTTGCCGGTCTGCGCGGCGTTCATGGAGATCTTCAGCGGGTGGATGCTTGAGATCGCCACGCGGCTCGCGGCCAACTCGAGCTTCAACAAGGAGGCATCCATGGTGCGCAGCCAGTTTAGCTTCTCCTTGCCGCTGCAGATGTCGAGCCGGGATACGAAATTCTCGTAGCTGCTCAACCAGACGCTCCATGAGCTCGTGTGTCCTCGCCGGACAACCGGTGAATCCAGGTGGTGCCGGGCTTCCGGCGACGCGGCCCGCATGCTATCACAGCTGCCGCAGCCGGAGGACCTCAGCGCGGCGCGGCCTGCTGCGCGGTGGGAACGAAGAGCGCGGGATCGTAGCCCAGCGCTTCGAGCCGCTGCCGGATGGTGGCCAGCGTCGCGTCCTCCAGTGCCGGCGTGCGCGCCAGGATCCAGCCGTAGCGACGCTTCGGCCCGCTGACCACGGCCCAGCTGTAGTCGGGCGCGAGCGCGATGACCCAGTAGTCGCCCCACACCGGGCGCCAGCCGAGGAGGCTGAAAAAACTGACCTCCAGGCGGGCGTTGCTGCGCGTGTCGACGACACGCGCCAGTCCGCGCGCCTCGCTGCTCCCGTCGCGCGTGCGGCAGCGATTCACGACCTCGATGGTGCCGTCGGGGTTCGGGGTATAGCGCGCGGTGGTGTCGCCGAGGCAGTTGCGCTGGAACCACATCGGGATCGCGGCAATCTCGTACCACAGCCCGGCGTAGCGGGCGATGTCGACCGCCGCCACCGTCGCCAGCGGTGCGGGCTCCGCGGACGCCGTGGCCGCAGGCGACGCGGACAGGACGAGGGCGGCCAGAAGCAGGACGCGGCGCGCGGTCGCGAAAGGAGAGGTGGGCATCTGCGGGACCCGATCCGGAAAGTGGCCTACACCGTACATGAGCGACATCCCGGAGTGAATCCCATGGTCGAACTCGTGTTCCCGTCGCAGATTGTCGCCGCCGAGGTGCGCTCGGCGCGCATCCGTTCGCTGGAAGGCAGCATCTACCTGGTCGAACTGGACTGCGCCGGCGGCCGACGCACGCTCGGTGACGGCCGGGGGACGGCGGTTTTCCGCAGCTTGCCGGCGGCTCGCGCCGCGCTGGAGGGCCTCGGCGCCATACCGGTGCGCCTGGTGCACGACAGCGTCTACGACGAGATGATCGGGCTGGGTGCGGGCGCCCGCAACCGGCTCGAGGTCGCTCTCGGGCAAGCCGGTGCCTGAGGTGCGCGCGTGGCGCAGCCACGGTGACGGCATGGTCGCCCTGGTGGCAGGGGCGGGGGGCGGCATCGGCGCCGCGCTCGGTGCGCAGATCCTCGAACGCTATCGGCTCAGGCGACTGTTCGTGGTCTCGAGGGGCGAGCCGCCGGCCTCCCCTGCCGACGCCCGCGTGGTGCCGTTGCGCGCCGACCTGCTCGAGGACGGGGCGACCGCGCAGCTGGCGCGCGCGGTCGCCGGGCTCGAACCGCGGCTGGACCTGTTGTTCAACTGCTGCGGATTGCTGCACGACGGCGCCCTGAAGCCGGAGAAGAGCGTTGCCGCCATCGACGCCGGGGCGCTGGCGCGCCTGTTCGCCGTCAACGCCACGCTGCCCGCGCTGCTCGCGCGCGACCTGGGGCCGCTGCTGCGGCGCTCGCCCGATGCGGTTTTCGCCAGCCTGTCGGCCCGGGTCGGCAGCATCGCGGACAACCGAGCGGGCGGCTGGTACGGCTACCGCGCGAGCAAGGCGGCGCAAAACATGCTGCTGCGCACGCTGGCGCTGGAATGGCGTCATGCGCAGCCGCGCACGGTGTGCGTGATGCTGCAGCCCGGGACGGTCGTCACACCGCTGTCGCAACCGTTCCTGAATGCACGCTCGCGCGAGCACGCGATGACGCCGGCAGTTGCGGCCGCGCACCTGCTCGACGTGGTCGAGCGCGTGGAACCGGCGCACTCCGGCAGCTTCCTGGATTGGCAGGGACAGGTGGTGCCGTGGTGAGCGGCGCTGCGGATGAATCTTCGGGCGATATCCGCTAAGGTTGCGCTCCATGCGGCGCCGGCACTCGCGGGCGCCACGCAACAGCACAGGACGTCCCGCATGTCGAACTACAAGACTTTCGGAAAATTCCACCGCTGGATCTACCGCCTGAGCGGCGGTGCGATCCTCGGCAGCATGGGACTCGGGCGCCAGGTGCTGCTGGTCACGACCACGGGTCGCAAGAGCGGCGCGCGTCGCACCACGCCCCTGATCTACATGCCGGACGGCGAGCGCTTCGTGCTCTACGGCTCGAACGGCGGCCGGGAGAGCCCGCCGGCGTGGCTGCTCAATCTCGAGGCCGATCCGCGCGCCGACGTCGAGCTCGGGCGTCGCCGCATCCCGGTGCGGGCGCACATCGCCGAGGGCGCCGAGCGCGAGCGGCTGCTGCCGCTGGCCCACGCCTACAACCCGCACTGGAAGGGCTACCAGGCGCACGCGCAGCGGCGCATCCCGCTGGTCGTGCTGACGCCGTGAACCGCTTCTGCAGCAGCTGCGGCGCCGCGCTCGCCGCTGCGCCGGATGCCACGACGCGCTGCACGGCGTGCGGTGCGCCCGCGCTTCCCGGGCCGAAGGTGCTGGTGTCCTGCTTCGTGTTCCACGGCGACAGGCTGCTGTGGATGCGCCGCGCGCACGATCCGCAGCGCGGTTTCTGGGCGGTGCCCGCGGGTTTCATGGAGCTCGGCGAGACGCTCGAGCAGGCCGCGGCACGGGAACTGCGCGAGGAAACCGGGCTGGTGCTCGCTCCCTCCGAGCTCAGGCTCTACAGCCTCGGTTCGATCACCCAGATCAACGAGGTGTACGTCGCGTTCCGCGCGTCGGTCGGTGACGCGCGCTGCGCGCCCGGGCCCGAGGCGCTGGAAGTGCGCTTCTTCTCCGAGGCGGAACTGCCCTGGGACCAGGTGGCGTTTCCGCGCGCTAACTATTCGATCCAGATGGCCTACGACGACATCCGCCGCGGCCGCTTCGGCCTCTATGTGGCGCAACACGATCGCGGCGAGCTCGTGGACCAGTTCGGGCATCTGGCGGAATCCGACCGCTGCTGAGCGGTTTCTGCGCCGCGCGCTTTTGCGTATCCTTCACCGCTTTGCACGGGAGTTCCAGCGATGGGCCTGTTCGATTTCGCCCCCGGGCGCGAGGGCTACTACGGCAAGTACGGCGGCGCCTTCCTGCCCGAGATCCTGCACTCGACCATCGAGGAACTGAGCGCGGGTTTCCGCGCCTGCAAGAACGACCCGGCCTTCTGGCAGGAGTACCGGCAGCTGATGCGCGAGTACTCGGGTCGCCCGACGCCGGTGACCTACCTCGCGAACCTCTCGAAGCAGCTCGGCGGCGCGAGGATCTACGTCAAGCGCGAGGACCTGAACCACACCGGCTCGCACAAGATCAACAACGTGATGGGGCAGGGGCTGCTGTGCAAGCGCCTGGGCAAGACGCGCGTGATCGCCGAGACCGGCGCCGGCCAGCACGGCTTCGCCACCGCCACGATGGCGGCCAAGTTCGGCTTGCGCTGCCGCATCTACATGGGCGCGGTGGACATCGCGCGCCAGCGGCCGAACGTGTTCTGGATGGAGAACCTCGGTGCCGAGGTGGTCGCGGTCGAGGACGGCCAGCGCACGCTGAAGGATGCGATCAACGAGGCGATGCGCGACTGGGCCACCAACATGGGCGACACGCACTACGTGCTCGGCACGGCGTGCGGTGCACACCCGTTTCCGGAGATGGTGAGCTGGTTCCAGTCGATCATAGGCATCGAGGCGCGCGAGCAGATTCTCGCCGCCGCGGGCAAGCTGCCGGATCGCGTCTACGCCTGCGTCGGCGGCGGTTCGAACGCGATCGGGCTGTTCCAGGGCTTCCTCGACGACGAGGGCGTGGAGCTGGTCGGCTGCGAGGCCGGCGGCTTCGGGCCGGGAAAGGGCCTGCACGCCGCGAGGCTGGCCTACCACGATGCCTCGGTCGGGGTGGCGCAGGGCTTCAAGACCTATTTCCTGCAGGACGAGCAGGGCAACATGCTCGAGACGCATTCTGTCGCGGCGGGCCTCGACTACATCGGCGTGAACCCGATCCTGGTGTGGCTGTGGGAGCAGGGCAGGGTGCGCTTCGAGGCCGCCACGGACGCCGAGGTCGCCGCTACGCTGCGCCTGGTGATGCGCACCGAGGGCCTGATTCCCGCACTCGAGAGCACCCACGCCTTCGTGCGCGCGGTGCAGGAGGCACCCGCGATGGGCAAGGACGAGGTGATCCTGATCAACCAGTCCGGGCGCGGCGACAAGGACATCTTCACCGTGGCCGATGCGCTCGGCGACGAGAACTGGAAACGCTTCATCGGCAACAAGGCGGCACAGTATGCGCTTGAGTGAACACCTCGCGGCGCGCGGCCGCACGAAGAAGCCGCTGGTGATGACGCACGTGGTGTGCGGCTACCCGAGCTTCGAGGACAACTGGCGCGAGCTCGAGATCATGGCCGGGTTCGGCGTCGACCTGGTCGAGCTGCAATTCCCGTTCTCCGAGCCATCGGCCGACGGCCCGCTGTTCGTCAAGGCGAACCAGGAATCGCTGGCGCACGGCACCACGGTGGACCAGTGCTTCGGGTTCATGGCCCGCGTGAGCGCGCATTTTCCGTTTCGCGTGCTGATGATGGGTTACTACAACACCGCGTTCAAGATGGGTCACGAGGTCTTCGTGCGCCGCCTGGCGGAGGCCGGCGCGGTCGGTTTCATCCTGCCGGACCTGCCGGTCGAGGAGGCGGGCGAACTGCATGCGCTGGCAGCCGCCGCGGATCTCGCGCCGATCGTG
>JAGPES010000238.1 GCA_018057015.1 Pseudomonadales bacterium
CCAGCATGAAGACGCGTCCGCCGCGATCCAGCAGCCTGGGGACCAGGAAACGGCCGATGAAGCCGGTGCCGCCGGTCACGAAATAGGTGTGTGTCATTCTGCTTTCTCCGACGGTTGTGATCGCACCGATGCGGCCCCGCGACCGCAGCCCCGGGTTCAGCCCGGTTGCGGGCGCGCGCGTTCGATGATCGTGGCGCAGTCGAGCCCGGCCGGCAACTCCCCGTACACCATGCCGCGCCCGGCGAGACGGCTGGCGCAGAAGGCATCGGCCAGCGTGCCATGCCCGGCCTCCAGCAGCAGCGCCGCCTGCAGCGCCAGCGCCATGCGTCCGACCAGCTCGCGCGCGCGGTGCTCGCGATCGTCGCCTCGCGCCAGGTCGGCCCGCAGCCGCGCGACGTGGTCTGCCAGCCGGCGATCCAGCGCCGCGCCCGGCGCGAGCTCGGCGAGGAAAGCCTCCAGCGCCGCGGGCTCGCGCGCCAGCGCACGCAGCACGTCCACGCACTGCACGTTGCCGCTGCCTTCCCACGTGGAGTTCACCGGCGCCTCGCGGTAGAGCCGCGGCAGTATCGATTCCTCGACGTAGCCCGCGCCGCCCAGGCACTCGGCGGCCTCGTTGATGTGCGCCGGCGCGCGCTTGCAGACCCAGTACTTCCCCACCGCGGTCGCGATGCGCACGAACTGCCGCGCGCGCGCATCGCGCGGGGCCTCGTCGAGGCGGCGCGCGATGCGCATCGCCAGCAGCAACGCCGCCTCGCTCTCGAGCGCGAGATCCGCCAGCACGTTGCGCATCAGCGCGTGATCGGCGAGCGGCCGTCCCGATACCTCGCGCTGCAGGCAGTGGTGCAGGGCCTGCGCCAGCGCCTGGCGCATCAGCGAGGCCGAGCCCACGATGCAGTCGAAGCGCGTCATCATCACCATCTCGATGATGGTGGGCACGCCGCGCCCCTCGGGCCCGATCATCCACGCGTGCGCCTCGCGCAGCTCGATCTCGCTGGAGGCGTTGGAGCGGTTGCCCAGCTTGTCCTTCAGGCGCTGCACGTACAGGCCGTTCAGGCCGCCGTCGGGATGCCAGCGCGGCAGCAGGAAGCACGACAGCCCGCCGGGCGCCTGACCCAGCACGAGGAAACCGTCGCACATCGGCGCGGAACAGAACCACTTGTGGCCGGTCAGCGCGTAGCGGGCGCCGGGGCCGGAGCCCGCGAGCGGCCGTGCGCGCGTGGTGTTGGCGCGGACATCGGTGCCGCCCTGCTTCTCGGTCATGGCCATGCCGAGCGTGATACCGGCCTTTTCGTGCCAGGGCCGGTTGGAGCCGTCGTAGACGCGCGCGGTGGCGCGACGGATCCAGTCCTCGCCCACGTCGGGCTGCTGGCGCAGCGCCGGGACGGCGGCGAAGGTCATGGTCAGCGGACAGCCGCTGCCCGAATCGGCCTGGTTGTGCATGTATTCGAGCGCCGCGCGCGCCACGTGCGCGCCACCGCGCGCTTCGGTCCACGGCAGCGAGGGCAGACCGGCCTCGATCGCCGCGCGCATCAGCTCGTGGTAGGCGGGGTGGTACTCGACCAGGTTGCTGCGCCGGCCGTAGCGGTCGTGCGAATGGAACTGCGGCGGGTTGCGCTCGGCGAGGAAGCCGGCCGCGAACAGCGGGCCGCCCGCCGCGGCGCCATAAGCCTCGAGCATTGAGCCGGCCCAGCCCCCGCCTTCGCGCGCGACCGCCTCGCGCAGCGCGGTGTCGCTGCGCCAGGCGTGGAAGGGTTCCAGCGGCTCGGGCTGGTTGAACACCTCGTGGGTCTCGGCGGGCAGCGCGCCGCCGACGTCGTTCTCCGCATTCACAGGCACCTCGCAGTGGCGCCCGCCGGCGCCCTCAACCGTTCAGCAGGTAGGCATTCAGCCCCGCCTGGCGCAACAGGTATACCGCGAGTTCGCTGCGCCTGCCACCCTCGGGCGTGACCAGCCAGGTGCGGTTGCGGTCGAGCTCGCGCAGCCGCTTGCGCAGCATCACCACGGGCACGTTGCTCGCGCCCTCGATGTGCCCGTGCTTGTACTCCGGCGGGAAGCGCACGTCGATGATCTCGCAGCCGATGCCGGCGCTGGCGAGAAAACGCTGCGCCTTCGCCAGATCGATGGTCTGCACCAGCGAGGACTTGAAGATGGCGTCGAACTGCGCGTGGTCGAGACGCCCGACCACGCCGTCGCTCGTCATGCGCACGGTGGCGTTGCGGATGGTGTCGGCGACCAGGGCTTCCTCGCCGAAGTAGTCCCCGGGCACCAGGTCGAAGCGCTGGCCCTTGTAGGGGCCCGATTCCCCGGTGATCACGCGCGCCTCGCCTTCGAGCAGGATGTAGAAGTAGTCGCCGGGCGTGCCGGCCTGCACCACGTCCTGCCCGGCGGCGAGCGGCACGCGCTCGAGCTCGATGAAACAGCGCTGGATGTTGGTGGCCGAGAGATGCGACATCAGCGGCGAGTCCAGCAGCCGCGCCATCCAGTCCTCGGAGTATTCGTCGTCGAAGCGCGCCTCCTCGAGGCGTTCCTCGGCGTCGGAGACCAGCACGGCGTCGACGCTGCCCTCGTCGGCGCTCGCGATGAGGCGGTCGATCGCGTCGCGCTTCAGCGTGAGCACCAGCGCGTCCTTCACGGCGCGCACCGAGGCGCCGCGGCGACACAGCTCCTCCAGCGGGAAGCGCGCCTGGTTGCCGCGCGCATCCACCTGGGTGCGCTTCTCGAAGGACTCGCGCACCTCGACCTCGCCCTCGAGCAGGAAGTAGGCGGTATCGGCCTGCGGCATCTTGCGGAACAGGAACCTGCCTTTCTCGAGGCGCACCAAGGCCGCGCCCTCGAGCAGCCGGCCGATGTGCTTCCCGGCGATCAGCGCCAGCGGGTGGAAGTGGTGCAGGCGCTCGAGCGTGAGCTCGACGCCGTCGATCGTCGCCATGCCATGTCTCTCCTCGCCGGCCAGCTCTCAGGCGCCGCGGCTCTCGAGCATCGCGACCGCCGGCAACTCCTTGCCCTCGACATACTCGAGGAACGCGCCGCCACCGGTCGAGACGTAGGACACGCGGTCACCGATCCCGAATTTCTCCAGCGCCGCGAGCGTATCCCCGCCGCCGGCGAGCGAGAACGCCGCGCTGTCGGCCACTGCCTGCGCGATCACCCGCGTACCGGCGGCGAACTGCTCGATCTCGAACACCCCGACCGGACCATTCCACAGAATGGTTCCCGCTTCCGTGAGCAGCTTCGCAAAACGCGCCGCGGTGCGCGGCCCGATGTCGAGGATCATGTCCTCGGCGCCCACGGCGTTCACGTCCTTGACCGTGGCCACGGCATCCTCGCCGGGCGCGGTGGCGACCACCACGTCCTCGGGCAGCGGGATATCGGTCTTCGTCATGAGCCGCCTCGCCTCCTCGACCAGCTCGGCCTCGACCAGCGACTTGCCGACCGGCAGCCCGGCCGCGGCGAGGAAGGTGTTGGCGATGCCGCCGCCCACGATCAGCCGGTCAACTTTCGCGCACAGCGTGTCGAGCACCGTGAGCTTGGTGGACACCTTGGAGCCGCCGACGATGGCCACCAGCGGGCGCGCCGGCTTCGCCAGCGCCTTGCCGAGCGCCTCGAGCTCCGCGGCGAGCAGCGGACCTGCGCACGCGACCGGCGCGAAGCGCGCCACGCCGTGCGTCGAGGCCTCGGCGCGGTGCGCGGTGGCGAAGGCGTCCATCACGTAGACGTCGCACAGCGCCGCCATGCGGCGCGACAACGCCTCGTCGTCCTGCTTCTCGCCCTTCACGAAGCGCACGTTCTCGGCCAGCGCCATCTCGCCCGGGGCGATCTCGACGCCGTCGAGCCAGTCGCGCACCAGCGGCACCGGACGGCCCAGCAGCTGCGACAGCCGCGCCGCGACCGGCGCCAGGCTGAACGGCGCGTTCTCCTCCTCGCTGGCGCCCGCCTTCGGGCGCCCGAGGTGCGACATCACCAGCAGCCGGGCTCCGCCGTCCAGCGCGAGCCGGATCGTGGGCAGCGCGGCCAGCAGGCGCGCGTCACTGGTGACGCGTCCGTCCTTGACCGGCACGTTCAGGTCTTCACGGATCAGGACGCGCTTGCCGCGCAGGTCGAGGTCGGCCATCAGTTTCACGGTCATTGCGTGGGGTCTCCCGCTCTATGTGCCCGGCCCACCGCGGGCCGCATCAGCCCAATATAGCGCGACATCGAGCATGCGGTTGGCGTAACCCCACTCGTTGTCGAACCAGATCAACACCTTGATCAGCCGCGCGCCGCTCACGCGCGTCTGCGAGGCGTCGACCACACCGGAGCGCGGGTCGTGGATGAAATCGCAGGAGGCCAGCGGTTCCTCGGTGTAGCCGAGGATGCCGGCCAGCCCGCCTTCGGCGGCGCGCCTGAGCGCCGCGTTCACGCCGGCGACCGTGGTCGGCCGTACGACCACCGCCGAGAGGTCGATCGCGGACACGTTCAGCGTGGGCACGCGCATCGCCTGCGCCTCGAAGCGCCCGGCCAGCTCGGGCAGGACGCGCCCGATGCCGGCCGCGAGCCCGGTGTCGACCGGGATCATCGACTGCAGCGCGGCGCGCGTCTTGCGCAGGTCCGTGTGGTGGTAGGCGTCCAGCACCGGCTGGTCGTTCATCGCCGAGTGGATGGTCGTGATCACGCCGCTCTCGACCCCGAGCTCGCGGGCCAGCGTATCGATCACCGGCACGATGCAGTTGGTGGTGCAGGAAGCCGCCGAGACCACGCGCTCGTCGCCGCGCAGCAAGCCGTGGTTGATGCCGTAGACGATCGTGGCGTCGACGTCGGCATCCGCGGGCTGCGAGAACATCACCCGCCGCGCACCGCGCCTGAGGTGCTCGGCCGCGCGTTCGCGCGAGGTGAAGGCGCCGGTGCATTCGAACACGAGGTCCACGCCGTGCCGTTGCCAGTCCAGCCCGTCCAGCGCCTCGGCCGAGCTCACCGCGATCTCGCGGCCGTCGATCAGCAGCGCGCCGGGGCGTGAATCGACCTGCCCCGGGAAGCGCCCGTGCGTGGAGTCGTAGCGCGTGAGGTACGCCATGGTCTCGAGGTTCGCGAGCTCGTTGATCGCGACCACGTCCAGCCGCCCGGCAAGCCCGCGCTCGTGCGCCGCGCGCAGCAGGCACCGCCCGATGCGTCCGTACCCGTTGATCGCCGCGCGTGTTGTCATGCTGGAACTTTCCTTCTTGGGTCAGCCCGAAATCGTCACCCTTTCACGGACGGCAGCGTGCCAGGTAACTCATCAACTACGCGAGACACATGCACGGAGCGTCGCTGGCCTCGTTGCCACGGTCACCGCAACGGGGCCCGCGACAAGTACATCCCTGTAGGCTCTGGCGCCGCATCCCTGCGGCGCACGGCCCCTTATGCGGTAACCGTGGCAGCGAGGCCGCTCGGAAGCGTTCGTGGTACCACATGCTCAGGTCGCGAGGCGGGCCGTGCGTGATGCGGGACCGTCTGCGGCATGGATGCCGCAGTCGAGCCTACAGGGACGTATTCACGGCGCGTCCCGCAACATGCATGGCCCACCTCGCGACCGGGCTACGAAGTGCCGGAATCAGCCGCTCAACAGTTCAGTCACCACCGCGGTCACGTTGTCCTGGGTGAAGCCGTAGTGCTGCATCAGCACGCCGGCCGGGGCCGAGGCGCCGAAGTCGGTCATGCCGATCACGCGGCCGTCGAG
>JAGPES010000239.1 GCA_018057015.1 Pseudomonadales bacterium
GCCGAAATCGGCGCGCATCGCGGCCATGGCCGCTGGCCGGTAGTGGTCGTGCCGGGTGTCGTCCTCGCGCGACCAGATCACCTTGACCGGGGCGCCGAGCGCACGCGACAACGCGACCGCCTCCAGCGCGAAATCCATGTAGGTGCGCCGCCCGAAGGCGCCACCGATCCAGGTCGAATGCACCCTGACCTTCTCCGGCGCGATCTCCAGCAGCCGCGCTGCCAGGCCCTGCAGCACGTCGGGCGCCTGGTTGCCGGCCCAGAGCTCGGCGCCGTCCGCGGTCACGGAGGCCACCGCGTTCATCGGCTCCAGCGCCGCATGCGCCAGGTAGGGCACGCGGTACTCGGCGGCGAGCGACCGTGCCACCACTCCCGCCGCCGGCGCCGCGCCGTCCTCGCGCACCACGCGCCCGCTCTCCTCGGCGAGCATGCGGCGCTGGCTCGCGGTGATCGCCGCGGAATCCAGGCCCGCCAGCGGACCCTTGTCCCACTCGATCTCGAGCAGCGCCGCGGCGCTGCGTGCCTGCCAGTAGCCCTCCGCGACCACGGCGACGGCGCCGTCGAGCTCCAGCACCTGGCGCACCCCGGCCACGGCCCGTGCCCGCTCGGCCTTGAAACCCTTGAGGGTGCCGCCGAAGTGCGGGCAACGCACCAGCACCGCCGTGAGCATGCCGGGCAGGCTGATGTCGAGCGCGAACTGCGCGCTGCCGTCGACCTTGGACACGGCGTCGACGCGCGCGTCGTGCCTGCCGATGCGCCGCCATTCGCCGGGCTGCTTCAGCGCGATATCGCCCGGCACCGGCAGCTTCGCCGCGGCGACGGCGAGATCGCCGTAGCTCGCGCTGCGCGAACCGTCGCGCAGGCTGACGGCGGCGTCCGCCGCGATGCAGTCCGCGAGCGCCACGCCCCAGGTCGAGGCGGCGGCCTGGCGCAGCATCTCGCGCAGCGCGGCGCCGGCCTCGCGCATGCCGTCGAAGTTGTTGCGCATCGACGCGCTGCCGCCCGTGACCATCGAGCGGTATTCCCTGTCCTTGTAGTCCGGGTGCGGTTCGGCGAATTCCAGCTCCAGCCGCAGCGGATCGATCTCGAGCTCCTCGGCCACCAGCGTCGCCAGCCCCGTCGCCACGCCCTGCCCCATCTCGGCCTTGTGCACCGTGAGCACCACGCTGCCGTCGGGGCGCAGTTGCAGGAATGCGTTCGGCTGCAGCACGCCCTCTTCCCGGTTCGGCCAGGGAATCGTCTCCCCGCCGCAGCCGCCCAGGGTCACGCCGAGCACGACGCCACCGCCGGCGATCGAGACGTTGCGCAGGAAGGTGCGCCGCTTCATGGGCATCATGGTTCCACCTCCTCGGCGGGCGGCACGGTTTCCAGTGCCGATTCGGCCTGTTGCGCCGCGAGCAGATCGGCGGCGCGGTGTATCGCCTTGCGGATGCGCGCGTAGGTGCCGCAGCGGCAAAGGTTGCCGGCCATCGCAACGTCGATGTCGGCGTCGCTGGGGGCGGCGTTCACGGCCAGCAGCGCCGCGGCCGACATGATCTGTCCGGGCTGGCAGTAGCCGCACTGCGGCGTGTTCATCTCGACCCAGGCCTGCTGCACCGCGTGCAGGCCGTCGCGGCCGAGGCCCTCGATGGTGGTCACGGACCTGCCCGCCGCGAGCGCGACCGGAAACGAGCAGGAACGCACCGCCACGCCATCGACCTGCACCGTGCAGGCGCCGCACAGGCCCTTACCGCAGCCGAACTTGGCGCCCGTGAGCGCGAGATCCTCGCGCAGCACCCAGAGCAGCGGCTTCTGCGCATCGCCCTCCACGGTTACACGCTCGCCGTTGAGGCTGAACTCCGTCGTCATCGTCATTCCTCGTTGCGATTGACTGTGGCGGGCGCATCGGCAGGAACCCTGCCGATGTCCTCGCGCACGTTGCTGTCGAAGAGCATTTTCAGCTCCGCGGGCGACACCGGGCGCACCGCGCTGATCGGGCAGCGGTTCCCGCGCCACAGCACGCTGTCACCCGGGTCGCCGCAAATCCGGTCGGTGCCTGCGGCGCGAAAGCCCAGCGTCTCGGTGAAGCGCAGGCCCTGGCAGGGAGCGAACAGCTGCAGGTGCCACGCCTCGCCGCGCCCCGGACCGTAAACGACCAGCTGACGGTCGTCGATCACGCGCCAGTTGTCGATCGTCGACACGCGAAAGCAGCGCGCGGCACGCGCTGCGGCGAGCGCGTCGATGGCATCATCGCCCGCCGCCGCATCGTGCCGCGTGCCCCGCACGCACCCGGCGAACGCGAAGCATAGCAGCATCGCGAACAGGGCCTTCACGTTCATGACGATATTCTCATCTTGTCCCCGGCACGCCGCTCTCAGCCGACGATCCACCACGCCGCGAGCCCGAGGAATACGAGGAATCCCATCGCGTCCGTGACGAAGGTCAGCAGCACCGAGGAGCCCAGCACCGGATCGCGCCCGGCCTGCTTCAGCGCCACGGGGATGAACACGCCGGCGAGCGAGGCGATCAGCAGGTTGGCGGCGACCGCGATGCCCATCACGAGCGACAGCGCCGGCTGGCGGTAGAACAGCATCGCCGCCAGCGCGACCACGCTGCCCCACAGCAAGCCGTTGACGCCGGCAATCGCCAGCTCCTTGCGCACCACCAGCCACAGGCTGCTCGCGACGATCTGCTCCAGCGCGAGGCCGCGGATCACCAGCGCGGCGGTCTGGTTGCCGGTGTTGCCGCCGATACTGGCCACGATCGGCATCAGCGCGGCCAGCGCGACCTGCTGCTGGATGGTCGCCTCGAAGGCGCCGATAACGCGCGAGGCGACGATCGCGGTCAGCAGGTTCAGGCCCAGCCAGGGCCAGCGGTTGCGCGCGCTGTCGATCACCGGCGCGAACAGGTCCTCGTCCTCGGTCAGACCGACCTGCTTCAGTTGCTGGCTCTCGGCCTGCTCGCTGATGAAGTCCATCACCGCCGCAAAGTGCAGCACCCCGGTGAGACGGTGATGCAGGTTCACCACCGGCGCCGAGACCAGGTCGTAGCGCTCGAACACCCCGACCGCGTCGCGGGCCGGGTCGTGCGTGCTGAAGGTCAGCGGCTCGCGCAGCATCACCTCGGCGACCGGGCGATCCGGATCGTGGGTGAGCAGGTCCTTCAGGCGCAGGATGCCGACCAGCACCCCGTCGCGGTCGACCACGAAGACCTGGTCGAAGGGATCGGGCAGTTCCTCGTGGCGGCGCAGGTAGCGCAGCACCACCTCGATCACGACGTCGTCGCGCACCGTGACCATCTCCATGTCCATCAGCGCGCCCACGGTCCCGTCGGGGAAGGCCAGCATCTCGCGCACCTTGCGGCGTTCGCGCTGGTCGAGCGAGGAGAGCAGCGCCGCCACGGTGTCTTGCGGCAGGCTGGGCACTAGGTAGGCGATCTCGTCGGTTTCGAGGTGCTCGGCGGCATCGACGATCTCGCGCTGGGGCATGGCCGCGATCAGGCTGTCGCGCACGCCGTCGGCGAGCTCGAGCAGCACGCCGCCGCGGCGCGCGGCTTCCACCAGCGACCACAGTTCCAGTCGCTCGTCGGTGGGCAGGCGCTCCAGCACGAAGGCGATGTCGGCCGGGTGCATGCGCGAGAGGCGGCGCTGGAACTCGCCCTTGTGCTGGCGCGCCAGCAGCGCGTCCACCAGCTCGCGCTGTCCCGAGGCCTGGCGCAGGCTCAGATCGCGTTCGAGGCGGTGCTTCTCGAGCAGCTCGAGGATCTCGACCAGGGTGGCCTCGAGGCTGCGGTGGTACTGCTCGCGCTGCTCCTTGTCCATGGGCTAGCCCGCGCCGATGCGTGCGACGAAGATGACCTCGCTGTCGACGCCGATCGGCTCGAGCCACGGCCGGTTCACGATCTCGCCGTCGATCGCCACGCTGCAGCCGAGCAGCTCGGATTCGGGGAATGCCGGATAACGCGCGCGCACCGCGCCGACCACGGCGCGAAAGTCGCTCGCCTGCGCCTGCATCTCGTGGCTGCCGCCCGTGAAGCGACGCTGCGCCGGCAGGAACACGATCCGGGCCACGTCAGCCGCGCGCGCCGATCGCCGCGAGCACGCGCGACGGCGTCAGCGGCAGTTCGCGGATGCAGGTGCCCGCGGCCTGGTTCAGCGCGCTCGCCACCGCCGCCATCGGCGCACAGATGGGGGCCTCGCCCACGCCGCGCACGCCGAGCGGGTGGCCCGGGTGCGGCACCTCGACGATCACGGTGTCGATCATCGGCAGGTCGGAGGCCACCGGCATGCGGTAATCGAGGAAGCCGGGATTTTCCAGCACGCCGCGCATATCGAAGCGGTACTCCTCGTTCAGTGCCCAGCCGATTGCCTGCACCGCGCCGCCCTGCATCTGCCCCTCGACGAAATCGGGATGGATCGCGCGGCCCGCGTCCTGGATCGCGGTGAAGCGCACGATGCGGCTGGCGCCGGTCTCGGGATCGACCTCGATGTCGGCGATGTCGACCGCGAAAGCTGGGGCGACCACCTTCAGGTTCACGCTGCCGTAGCCGCTCAGCGGTCCGCCGGCTCGAGCCGAGAGGCGTGCCAGCGCCGCGATGTCCAGTACCGTGGCGGGCGCATCCGGGTGGCACGCCACGCCGTCGCGCCAGGCGACGCGCGCCGCGTCGACGCCCCACTCCAGCGCCGCGCGCGCGCACAGTTTCGCGATCAGGTCGCGGCAGGCCTCGATAACGGCACAGCCCGTTGCATAGGTGGTGCGGCTGCCCCCCGTCAGGTCGCTGTAGCCTATGCCGGAGGTGTCGACCACCGCCGGCTTCACGCTCGCGTAGGGCATGCCCAGCGTCTCGGCGGCGATCAGCGCCATCGCGGCACGCGAGCCCCCGATGTCGACGCTGCCCTCCTCGAGCAGCAGCTTGCCGTTCTCGGTGAGGTGCACCGCGGCGCTCGACTGCATCCCGGCGTTGAACCAGAATCCGGCGGCAACGCCGCGACCCTGGTTCGCGCCCAGCGCCGCCGCGTAATGCGGATGCCGGCGCGCCTGCTCCAGGCATTCGACGAGGCCGATGGCCTTGAAGGCGGCACCGTAGATCGTGCGCGAGCCCTCGCGCACCGCGTTGCGCAGGCGCAACTCGATCGGATCGATGCCCAGGCGCGCGGCGAGCTCGTTGACCGCGCATTCGGCCGCCAGGATCGCCTGCGGCGCACCGGGGGCGCGGTAGGCGGCGACCTTGGGCTTGTTGGTGACCACGTCGAATGCGACCGCGCGCTGGTTGGGCACGTCGTAGCAGGCGAAGATCGACATGGCGCCCGGGATGGCCGGCGAGCCGCGGAAGGCGCCGGCATCGTATTCGAGTCGCGCGTCCATCGCGGTGATCGTGCCATCGGCACGCGCGCCGATCTTCACCCATACGCGCGTGGCGGAGGCCGGGCCCGTGGCGCGGAACACTTCCTCGCGCGAGAGCTGCATCTTGACCGGGCGCCCGCATTTTCGCGACAGCGCCACCGCGACCGGCTCGAGGTAGACCGTGGTCTTGCCGCCGATACCGCCGCCGATCTCGGTGGGGATCACGCGCACGTCGGCGATGTCGAGCCCGAGCAGCAGCGCGACCCTGGAGCGCACCATGAACGGCCCCTGCGTGCAGCACCACACCTCCACTTC
>JAGPES010000240.1 GCA_018057015.1 Pseudomonadales bacterium
GGCCGGCCCGGCGCCACTGTCGCTGGCAACCGCGGGCGGCGCCTGCTCCGCGTCCTCGCCCAGACGCGCACGCGCCATCGCGATGCCCTCGCGGATCACGCCGGCGTCGGGGGCGCCCGGGGGCAGGTGGTCGAGCAGCTTCTGCCAGTAATCGAGAGCGCCGCGATAATCACCGGCCTGGAAACGGTCCATGCCGACCAGCCCCAGCAGCGTGACCTGCGCCGGGTCGATGGCGAACGCGCGATCGATCAGACCCTGCACCGCGGGCGTGAGCTTGCGGCCACCCGCGAGGTAGAGCGCCTGCGCCGACTGGGCGATGATCGCCGCATCCTCGGGATACAGCTCGACCAGCTCGGCGTAGAGCGCCGCCGCCTGCGGGTAGCGCTCCCCGGCGGTGTAGAGGCGCGCCAGCAGGAAGCGGTAGTCACCGTCGGGGTCGGCACGGCGGACCTGCGCCTCCAGCCTCGGCTGCAACCGCGCCAGCAGCCCGGCGCGTTGCGCCTCGGGCATTTCCTGCTCGAGCTGCGCGATCAGCTTCGCCAGCTCGATCTCGGGCGTGGCGCCGAGGTGGTGATACAACCCGAGCGCCAGCAGCGGCACCGCGAACGCACAACCGAGCAACGTCGCGCGACCGCTGCCCGTGCCGGCCGCGACGGTCGCCGGCGCGGCCGTGTCTTCCAGCACCCGCCGGTCGAGCTCGAGGCGCGCCGCCGCGAACCCGGCGTCATCGAGTGCGCCCCGGGCGCGCGCGGCCTCGAGCTCGCCGAGCTGCTGGCGGTAGGCGTCCAGGTTTTCCGCGCGGCGCGCATCGTCCGCGCCGGCGGTCCCGGCTCCACCACGGCGCAGCGGCAACAGCACCAGCAACCCCGCCAGCGCGCCGAGCAGCGCCGCCGCCGTCCAGAACATGCTCATCCCTGCCTTCCGTCGTCATCCAGGAGTTCGTCGAGTCGCCGGCGCTCGGCATCGCTGAGCGCGGCCACGCGCGCCGCACCGACCCGGCGCGCGCGGCGCACGATACCGGCCATCACCAGCAGGCCGCCACACAGCATCAGCACCGGAGCGCCCCACAACAGCACGGTCTTCGCTTCGAGCGGCGGCTCGTAGAGCACGTACTCGCCGTAGCGCGTGACCATGAAATCGACGATTTCCGCGTCGGTCTTGCCCTCGAGCAACAGCCGGTGCAGCTCCAGGCGCAGGTCTTCGGCGATCGGCGCGTTGGAATCGGCGAGGTTCTGGTTCTGGCACTTCGGGCAGCGCAGTTCGCGCGCGAACTCGAGGTAGCGCTGGCGCTGTTCCTCGGTGGCGAAATCGAAGGTCTCGATGGCGGCCTGCCCCGGGCCGGCGACCAGCAACAGCAGCAGGAGCAACAGCCTCATGGCGCGCCGTCCGCATCGAGCCGGGCGATCAGCGGCTGGAACTGTTCGCGCCAGACGCGCGCATCCAGCGGCCCCTGGTAGCGCAGGCGCACGATTCCCGCGGCGTCGATCAGGTAGGTCTCGGGCGCGCCCGTGACGCCGAGATCGATGCCGAGCCGGCCGTTTTCGTCGACGATGTTGAGACGGTAGGGATCGCCCTTGGTCGCGATCCAGTGCCGCGCCGCCTCGGTGTCGTCCTTGTAGTTGAGGCCGAAGATCGTCACGCCCGCACGAGCGAGCTCGTTCAGGTAGGCGTGCTCGGCCGCGCACGAGGGGCACCACGTGGCCCAGACGTTCACCAGCGCGAAGCCGCCGAGCAGGTCCGCACGGCTCACCTCGTCCCCGGCCAGCGTGCGCGCCGTGAATTCCGGGAACGGCCGGTCCTCGAGCGCCGAGGGCATGTGGTTGGGATCGAGCGACAGCCCGCGCCACAGCAGCAGCGCCAGCACGGCGAAGGCGATCAGCGGCAGGAACAGGCGCAGGCGCTGCATCGCTCAGGCCCCCGCGACCGCGCCGGCGGCCGGCAGCCGGACCCGGGTCCTCACCGTGCGGTAGCGTCGATCCGCGAGCGTCAGCGCGCCGCCCAGCCCCATCAGCAGGCCACCCAGCCACAGCCAGCGCACGAAGGGCTTGTGGTGAACGCGCACTGCCCAGGCGCCCTCGCCCACGGGCTCGCCGAGCGAGATGTAGAGGTCGCGCAGGAAACCGGCGTCGATCGCGGCCTCGGTCATCACGTTGCCCATCTGGCTGTGGTAGGTGCGCTTCTGCGCGTGCATCTCGATGCTGCCGGCGCCGCGGCGCGCCAGGAAGGTGCCTTCCTCGGCGCTGAAGTTCGGCCCCTCGGCGTGGCGCGTGCCCAGGAACGTGAAGCTGTAGCCCGCGAGCTGCACCTCGTCGCCGGGCGCCATGCGCACGTCGCGCTCGTCACTGTAGACGGTGGTGAGCCCGACGCCCGCGATGCACATCGCCATGCCGAGATGCGCCACCCACATGCCCCAGTAACTGGCCCCGAGTGCGCCCAGCGCGCGCACGCCGCCGCGCTCGGCGAGCCGCGCCATCAAACCGCTCGCCAGCGTCGCCACGATCCACGCCGCCAGCGCCACCGTGAGCGCGACCCCGGCGTGCCAGGCGCCACCGTAGAGGAACGGGAACGACGCGCCGGCCACGAGGCTCACACCAGCCGGGGCCAGCACGCGACGCCCGAGCCAGCCCCGATCGCCGCCGCGCCAGCGCAGCAGCGGGCCCACGCCCATGAGCAGCGTCAGCACCACCATCAGCGGCACGAAGGTCATGTTGAAATACGGTGGGCCGACCGACATGCGCCCGAGCTCCAGCGCCGAGATCAGCAGCGGGTACAGGGTGCCGATCAGCACGGTCGCCATCGCGATCACCAGCACGACGTTGTTGCCGAGCAGCGCGGTCTCGCGCGACCACAGGCCGAACTCGCCCTTGGCGGACACCGCGGGCGCGCGCAGCGCATAGAGCGTTAGCGAGCACCCGATGACGACGCCGAGGAACAGGAGCACGAACAGGCCGCGCTCGGGGTCCGTGGCAAAGGCGTGCACCGAGGTCAGCACGCCGGAGCGCACGAGGAAGGTGCCGAGCAGGCTCAGAGAGAACGCCGTGATCGCCAGCAGCACCGTCCAGCTGCGGAACAGCCCACGTTTCTCGGTGACCGCGAGTGAATGGACCAGCGCCGTGCCCACCAGCCAGGGCATGAACGAGGCATTCTCCACCGGATCCCAGAACCACCATCCGCCCCAGCCGAGCTCGTAGTAGGCCCACCAGCTGCCGAGCGCGATGCCGAGCGTCAGGAACACCCAGGCCGCATTGGTCCACGGCCGGCTCCAGCGCGCCCATGCCGCGTCGAGTCGCCCGGTGGACAGGGCGGCGATCGCGAACGCGAAGGCCACGGAAAAACCCACGTAGCCGAGGTAGAGCATCGGCGGGTGCAGCACCAGCCCGATGTCCTGCAGCAGCGGGTTCAGGTCCCGGCCCTCGGCCGGCACATCGGGAAAGGAGCGCGCGAACGGGTTCGAGGTGAACAGCACGAACAGGTAGAAACCGACCGCGATCATGCCCATCACCGACAGCACGCGCGCACGCATGTCGCGCGGCAGCGAGGCGCTGAACAGGGCCACCGCCGCGCTCCACGCCGCGAGGATGAACACCCACAGCAGCATCGAGCCCTCGTGGTTGCCCCACAGCGCGCTCAGCTTGTACCAAGGGGGCAACAGGGTGTTCGAATGCTGCGCCACCAGGCGCACCGAGAAATCGTCCTGCAGAAAGGCGCGCGCCAGGCAGGCGAACGCGATGCCCACGAACAGCACTTGCGCCAGTGCGAGCACCGGCGCGCTGTCCATCCACGCGCGCACGCCGCGCAGCGCGCCGGCCAGCGGCAGCGCCGCCTGCACCAGCGCCACGCACAGCGCGAGGATCAGTGCGAAATGACCGACTTCAACCACCATCGGCACGCCCTCCGCCCGTTGCCCCTTCCATGCTCTCGCCCGACTTCAGCGCATCGTGCACTTCCGGCGGCATGTAGTTCTCGTCGTGCTTGGCGAGCACCTGCGTCGCGCGGAAGCTGCCGTCGGCCAGCATTTGCCCGACCGCGACCACGCCCTGGCCCTCGGCGAAGAGGTCCGGCAGGATGCCCTGGTAGGCAATATCGAGCTGCGCCTGGTTGTCGGTGACGGTGAAGCCTACCTCGAGTCCGGATTCCGAGCGTTTCAGGCTGCCGGGAACCACCAGTCCCCCGACGCGGATGGTCTTGCCCGCCGGTGCTTCGCCGGCGGCGACCTGCGCCGGGGCGTAGAAGAAGTTCATGTTGTCGCGCAGGGCCCAGAACACCAGCCCCGCGGCGATGCTGGCGCCGATCACGATGAACAGCACGATGTACAGGCGCTGCTTGCGCAGGGGATGCATGGTGTCTCAGCCTCCGGAGGATGTGGGACGCGCGGCGCGCAGCCGTGCGCGCACGCGATCGAGCGCGCGCCGGCGGCGCGCCAGCGGCGCGCGCACGAGACCGACCAGCACGAGCAGCACGATGGCGTAGGCACCCCAGACGTAGGGGCCGTGTCCGTCCATGTGCCAGAGCTGCGCGAGATCGTCGAAAAACATGTGCATCAAGCGCAGACCTTGCCGGTGCTCGCGAGTTCCTCCACCCAGCGCGATTTCTCCTCGCGCTCGAGGATCTCGCTGCGCAGGGCGAGCAGCACCGCCAGCGCATAGAACAGGTAGAAGCCCGCGATCATGACGAACAGGGGCTTCCACATGTCGGGATGCATGCTCGGGGCACCCGTGATCTTGATGGTCGCCGGCTGGTGCAGGCTGTACCACCAGTCGACCGACTTGTAGATGATCGGGATGTTCACCGTGCCGACCAGCGCGAGCACCGCGCAGGCCCTGGCCGCGACATCACGATCCTCGAAGGCCTGGTGCAGCGCGACGACGCCGAGGTACAGGAAGAACAGCACCAGCATCGAGGTGATGCGCGCGTCCCATACCCACCAGGTGCCCCACGTCGGCTTGCCCCAGATCGCGCCGGTCACCAGCGCCACGAAGGTCATCGCGGCGCCGATGCCGGCGCAGGACTTCAGCACCATGTCCGAGACCTTGATCTTCCAGATCAGGCTGACCGCGCCCGCGGCGGCCATCAGGTAGTAGCCGGCCAGCGAGATGAAAGCCGCCGGCACGTGGATGAAGATGATCCGGTAGCTGTTGCCCTGGCGGAAATCGGGCGGCGCGAACGCCAGCCCCCAGATGGCGCCCGAGAGCAGCAGCGCAGCCGACACCAGGCCGAGCCACGGCAGCCACGGCGTCGTGATCCGGTAGCACCAACGGGGAGAACCGAGTTTATGGATGAAGGACCACACGCGTCGTGTACAACCATCGCCAGTGTTGAAGATCGCCGCGGCCGGCCGCGGCGGGCCGCAGTATATCCGATATGCATCGGCGCGGATCAGGGCGCGGATCTCTGCGCGGCGCTTGATTCAAATCAAATACCCCCGCTGGATTTGAGGCTATCTTGCGCTCGCCCGTCGTGGAGCGGATCGCCACAAGGCCACCGTTCCGGGCGGCGGGTTGTTGTTTCTATTCTCTCCTCCTTCAATCCCGGCTTCGCGCCGGGATTTTTTTCAGTGGTCCAGGCTGATGCGCAGCGCGGCGGCGACAGCCAGCGGCGACAGCGTGAGCGCCGTCAGCGCGAAGGCG
>JAGPES010000241.1 GCA_018057015.1 Pseudomonadales bacterium
CGCTCGCGGAAACGCCGGACTGCGCGCTCGCGGAACTGCACGGCGCGCAGTCGTGGCTGCTGCTCAACACGGCGGAACTGCCGGTCCCTGCGGGCGCCACGCTGGAGATCGGGCTGGGCTGGCCGTGGCCGGCGGACAACTCGTAGGAGATCGGGCTCGGCTGGCCGTGGCCGGCGGACAAGTCGTAGGAGCGGGCCATGCCCGCGACTCTGCAGCAGATCAGGCGGGTTCGGCCTGCGCCGAACCCTTGTCGGGCTGAAGCCCGACCCACACACTTGCGGGCTGAAGCCCGACCCACAATGGCCCGCTCCTACGACGGGGGCAGGCCCAGCATCGCGGCCAGGGTGGCGCGGGCATGCGCGCGCGAGAAGTGGCGCCGCACGTTGTCGCGCCCGCCCTCGGCCAGGCGTTGCCACAGCGGCTCGTCGCCGTAGAGGCGCACGATCGCGTCGGCGAAATCCTGCGGCGATTCGGCGACCAGCAGCTCCTCGCCGTCGCGAAGCCCCATGCCTTCCGCCGCCATCGGCGTCGCCACCACGGGCAGGCCGAAGGCCATGGCCTGGTTGATCTTGCCCTTGACGCCGGCGCCGTAGCGCAGCGGCGCGATCGAGATGCGCGCCGCGTCGAGCAGCGAATCGATGTCCTCGACATAACCCAGCACGCGCACGCCGTCGACGGCGAGCTCGCGGATCGCCGCCGGCATGTTGCTGCCGACGATGCCGAGCTCCACCCCGGGCAGGCGCGCGCGCACGGCGGGCCAGACCTCGGCGACGAACCAGTTCACCGCATCGACGTTGGGCGGGTGGCGGAAGCCGCCGACGAACAGCAGGCCTTCGCGCTCGCCGTAAGGACGCGGGGCGGGGCGCAGCTCGTGGATGTTCGACAGCACGCGCACGTCCGCGCCCGGCGCCTCGGCGGCCAGCAGCTCCTGTTCCACCGGGCTCACCACCAGCGTGATGTCCGAGCGGGCGATGATTCCCAGTTCCTGGCGGCGCGTGGTGGCGGCCGCGGCCGCCAGCGTGGCGGATTGCTCCAGCTCGGCCAGGCGCTGTTCGCGCAGGTAGTGCAGATCGACGGTGTCGAAGACGATGCGTGCCCGCGGCGCCCGCGCGCGCACCGCGTCAATGTAGCGGGCCGCGATGTAGTGGCGGCAGATCATCACCAGCTCGTACTCGTCGCCGTGCTCCTGCAGCAGCTGTTCCACGGACGGGACGAAGGGGTGGTGCCACACCTCGACGCCCGCCTGCTGCAGGGCGCGCACGTAGGGCTGGCGGTACTCGAGGTTGTCGGCCACGAAGCTCACCTTGCAGCCGAGCCCGACCATGAGCTCCAGCATCGCCTGCATGCGCACCGAGCCCGAGTCGTGATCCGGCGTGATCATGCAGGCCTCGATCACCAGCACGCGCGCGGCTGCCGCGCGGTCCGCCTCCAGCGCCGGCTCGACCGCGTTGGGGCGGTGGGTGGCGAGCACGCCTTGCCAGCGCGCCAGGAAGGTTTCGCGGTTGATCACCTGGTGGCGCTTGACGCCCTGGTTCTCGTCGGTGCCGGAGCTGATGCCCTCGAAGTGGATGATGGTCGCCTCGGGCTGGTAGTAGACGCGCTTGCCCAGCCGGCGCACCCGGAACGCGAGGTCGGTGTCCTCGTAGTAGGCCGGGGCGTAGGCGCGATCGAAGCCCTCCAGCGCCTGCCAGTCGCGCGTGCGCAGCGCGAGGCAGGCGCCCGAACAGTAATCGACCGCCCGCAGGTAGCGGTACGGAGGCTTCTCGGGATCGTCGCCGCGGCCCCAGTTCCACGCCGAACCGTCGCGCCACACGATGCCGCCAGCCTCCTGCAACCGGCCGTCGGGATAGACCAGCCGCGCGCCGACCAGCCCCGCGTCGGGGCGACTGTCGAACACGGCCAGCAGCGCCCCGAGCCAGCCCTCGGTGACCTGGATGTCGTTGTTGAGCAGCACCAGGAATTCACCGCGTGCCGCGGCGGCGCCGAGATTGCAGCTGGCGATGAACCCGCCGTTCACGGCGGCGCGCAGGAAGCGCACGCCCTCGACGCCGGCGAGCGCCTGCGCGGCCGGCTCCGGCGAGGCGTCGTCCACGACGATGATCTCCACACGCGCCAGCGCGGTGAAGCGCTCCAGGCTACGCAGGCAGTTGAAGGTGTGGTCGTGGTGCCCGTAGACGGGAATCACGATCGAGACCGCCGGCTGCGTCCCGGCGTCGCAGGTTTCCAGGCGCAGCGCCCCGATCTCGACCAGCTCGCTCGGCGCAGGGACGCTCGCGGCGAAGCGCGGCGCACGCAGCTTCGCCCGCACGCGCGCGGCGAGGGCGGCCGGCCCGTCCTCGGCGAGGACATGCAGCGCCAGCGGAACACGCTGCCGGACGTAGCGCGCGCGCTGCGTGAACCGGGCGAACGCCCGGCGCAGCCGCAGCACGCCCGTTCCGACGCTGCGCAGCGGCGCGGTCACGCGCCACGAGGTGCTCGCCTCCAGCTCGGCAATGCGGCCGCGCGCGCGGGCCAGGTCCTGTTCCTGCGCCTGGACTTGCCCGCGCAGCTGGAGCAGTTCGCGATGCACCTCGTCGAGCTCGCCGCGCAGGGCGTCGATCTCGCCCCCCCGGAACTCCAGTTCCTCGCGCAGGGTTGCGAGTTCATCATCCCGCAGCGCCAGCTCCTCGCGCAGGGGCCGTGCGATGTCCTCGGCCTGATCGAGAATCGCGTACCAGGGTTTACCCGCATGCTGTTCGTGGTCAGCCAGCACCGCGTAATCGCGGCTGACTTCCTCGAGCCGGCTCTTCAGCGCGAGACGCGATTCGCGGTGCCCGCACTCGACGCCGTGCTCGTAGAGCACCTCCAGGGGCAGGGGTGTACGCGCCGGCGCCGGTGCCTGTGCCAGCACTTGCACGCCGCCGGCGGTTCCGGCCGCTGCGGGCGTCCTGTCGGGGGCGGTCGTCACCGGCGCCAGGAACCAGTCGAGCCAGGCGCGGCGCCGATCGGCGTCCCCGGCAACCGCGGGCGCCTCGCGACCGCCGGCAGCTGCCGCCAGCAGCGCCTCGTTCCAGCGCCCCGCCGGCGCACCGGCAGGCAGCAGCGTCCCCCTGCCCGCATCGCGCAGCCGCTCCGCCACCGCACCCAGGTCACTGGCGACGATGGGCAGCCCCGACGCCAGGGCGACATCGAGGGTATAGGAATACGTTTCGGGGATCCGTCCCGGGAACCACAGCACGTCGAAGCGCTCCAGCGCCAGCAGCTCGGGCAGGTCGGCGTCGCGGTATTCGCCGCGCACCTGGATCGGCAGTTCCGGCCAGGTCGGGATGGCGCCGGAGGGGTAACCGAGCACGCAATACGCGAGCGGCTGCCCGAGGTCGCGGGCCAGCCGGGCACTGGCCAGCACGGTCGCGAGTCCCTTCACCGCGGACAGGCCACCGAGCAGGCCCACCTTGACGCGGGCCTGCACCGGTTCGAGCCATTCCCGTCGCGGCGGGTGGGGCTGGACCTGGCACGCCACGTCGGGAAAGTGGCGCGCCAGGCGCCCGGCCACGAAGCGCGAGGGCACGATGACCCGCGCCGCCCCCGCGAGGAAGCCGTGCATGCGCTCGCGCCACGACGCGATGTCCAGTCCCCACGGATGCGGCCGCCCGAGCAGGCAGCGCGCGCAACCCGCGGCGTCGGGCTCGCCGCAGTAGTCCCCGTCCGGCGTGGACAGGGAATAGATCGGGCAATACGGGTAGAAGTCGTGGATCGTCAGGTCGTAGGGCAGCCCCAGGCGCGCGGGCAACTCGAGAATGGCCGGCGCAAAGCCGTGCACATGGTGGATGCCGAGCCGGTCATACCCGCGGGCGGCAAGGGCGGCGACCACGTCGTCCCAGTCCTCGAAGCGCCACCAGGCGGGGTCCGCCCCGGCCGCTTCGATCACGACGGTCGAGGCATCACGCGCGTGCAGCAGGTCGACGTCGGCCGCTGCGCCCAGCAGCGCCCGCAGATCGCGGACGTGGCGCTCGACGCCTCCGCCCAGGTCGTGGGAAATCAGCAGCAGGCGCGGACGCGGGGACATGCGCGGACGGCCTGCGGCTCAGCGCCGGGCCATGACGAAAACCTGGGGGCCGCCCAGGTTCCCGTAGTCGGCGGACCAGTACAGGTCGAGCCAGGCATCGGCAAAGCCCGCATGGCGCAGATCCTCGAGCAGCTGCCAGCCGAAGTGGTAGTAGCAGAGCACACCCTGGCCGCCCACCGGGTCGCCGTGGTACTCGGGCTCCAGCAGGTGGACCACCTGCCCGTCCTCCAGCCGCGCGCGAACCAGGTTGTCCGCGGCGTGCAGCAGGAAGGGCACCGTGATGAGCGCGAGCCCGCCGGGGACCAGGATCCGCGCCAGCTCGCGCAGCGCCGCGCCATAGTCGGCGATGTGCTCGAGCACGTCGCAGCTGACCACGAAATCCGTACCGGCGTCCGCCAGGCTCAGGCCGCGCAGGTCCTCGTGGCGGATGCCCTTGCGCGACACCTGCCCGGGCGCGTACCCGGGTCCCAGGTATTCGCTGGTGACCAGCCCCGGGAAGCGCTCCCGCAGCAGGCGCGCGAGCGGCGTCACGTGTTCGGTCAGGTATCCCCTGCCGCGCAGGCCCTCGCTCTCGATGACCTGCACGGTCAGGCGCAGGCGGTTGTTGAGCCCGCAACCCGTGCAGACCAGGCGCTCGCGCCAGTTGACGTCGTGCCCGTTGGAGTACTGCAGGTCATAGAGGAACCGCGACGGCGCCTGGCAGATCCAGCAGTAGCCGGGGACCGAGGCGCTGGCCGCGGCGTCGCGCAACGCGGCCTGCAGCGCGATGGTGGGGCGCCACTGCTCGTCGAGCACGGCGCCGTTGTCGGCAAACCATGCGCTGAACGCCGCGTGGCTGCGCAACGTCTGCCGCCATTGGGAAAGTGCCGTGTTCATCCCTGGGGTTCCAATCACTGCCTGTGCCCGGCGATTGCCGGCGCCCGCGCAAAGGCGCGAAGCATAAGGCCCGCCACGCCGGGGAACCAGCCCCAGCCCCCGCCGCCGGGCTGATGCGGCTTCAAAGGGTGTCGCAAAACGCCTTCCGGCCCTGCGCATACGGCGATTTTCGGGTGTAGGAGCGGGCCATGCCCGCGAATATCGCGCGCATGGCGCGCTCCTGCAACGCGTTGATCGAGCTTGTACAGGGTTTTGCGACACCCCATTTCAGGCCAACCTGCCGACCAGGTAATCGAGCAGCACCCGCACCCGGTGCGGAATCTGGCGGTTGCCGGGCAGCATCGCGTAGATGCCGAGCTCCGGCACCGGGAACCCGTCCAGAATCGGCTGCAGGCGCCCGGCCTCCAGGAATCGCGCGAGGATGAAATCGGGCTGGCAGGTGATGCCCATGCCCTGCGCCGCGGCCTCGGCCATGACCTCGCCGTTGTTGGCGCTAGTGTCCGGCGAAATCCAGCAGCAGCGGCGCCAGCCGCGCGAAGCCGAAGCTCAGGGGCAGGCTGACGCGGATGGGCCCGCGCGGCGCCACGCGTTCGAGCGCGATGTCCGTTTCCGCGGCATCGACCAGGCCGAGGTGGGCCTCCAGTGCCGCGATCTGGCGCGTGACCACCGAGCGCGCGACGCCGAGCTGCTGCACCGCGG
>JAGPES010000242.1 GCA_018057015.1 Pseudomonadales bacterium
CTGCAGCGAATCGGAAACGCAGCCTCCGGTCTCCTCGGCCAGCGCCTGCACCAGCGGCGAGGTGTAGTAGTGCGCCACCAGCACGGCGTCCTTCTCGCGCAGTCGCGCCGTGATGCGCGCCTTGTAGTCGGCGATCTCGGCGTCGCTCAGCTCCACCGGATGCTTCGTGCGCAGGAACGCCTTCACCAGTTCGGCTTCGGCGGCCATGTGGCCAAGATGCATCGGATGGTTTGCGGTCATGCTGCGTTCCGCGCGAATGGTGGGGTAGCGGAGGTTGTCGCGATCATATCACAGCGGCCGCGGTGGCCTGCGCCGCGCGGCAGTGGCCCGGGAGCCTGCGCGGCAAAACGCGGACATGCGCACTCCTAGCTCGCCGCCGTGAGCCAGTCCGGCACGTGGCTCCAGGAGCGGCGCATCTCCTCGCGCAACGCATCGAGACCGGGCTCGTGCCTGGCAACCGTCTTCCAGAAGCGGGAGGAATGATTGAGTTCCACCGTGTGACAGAGCTCGTGAAGCAGCACGTGGCGGGCGAGATGCGGGGGCAGGAACAGCAACTGGTAGTTCAGGCTGATGTCGCCGGCCGCCGAGCAACTGCCCCAGCGATTGCGCTGGCCGCGAATCGATACATTGCTGAAGGCCAGACCCGTCTCATCGGCCACTTCGCGCAACCGCTGCGGCAGTGCCTGCCGGGCACGTCGCATCAGCCAGCGGCGCAACGCCGCCACGCAGGCGGGATGATCGGAGCAATCCCCGCTGAGCACGATCGCGGATGCGCTCCTCTCGCGCACGCGGGCCGCGCCCGACGGCGCGTAGCGATACAGCACACCCCAGTCCTCTCCGAGCGCAGGCAGGGGGATGCTTTCCGGGAGCGTCGGGCGCACCGCCCGGACGTCCGGGTCCGGGATCCCCATCTCGTCGAGTTGGCGCGCCACCCAGCCTCGCCAGCTCGACGCGAGCTCGGTCAGCACCTCGCGGTCCACCCCGGGCGGGCTGACCATGACCAGCCCGTCGCGCGGGTTCAGCGTCAGCCGCACGCGCTGGCTGCGCGGCGAGATGCGGATGCTGTAGGGCACGCGGCGTCCGTCGTCGAGATGGATCAGCGGCATTGGCCGGCGTTCGTGTTTCCGCTTCGTGGGTGGGCGAAGTCTAAGTCAAAACGAGTGCCGATGGGTCGATCGCGCAGGCGACGCGCACCAACCCGAACCAGAAGACACAAGGGGACCGTGCGTGGGAGCGGTGTCATGGCGTCCGGGCAGCATCGAGCTGGAGCACCGGCGGATCGCATCGGCGCAGCACTCGTGCTCGCGCCGCCTGCACGGCAACTCCCGACTCAGAAGCCGAACTCGATCCCGGCACGAAATGCCCGGTCGGGCGTCTTGTCATCGAGTCCGGCATAGACACCCGCCTCCCAGTGCAGCGTACGCCGCTTGCCCAGGCGCAACTGACCGAGCACCACGGGCCCGATCGCCAGCGTGTCTTCAGCCGCGTGCAATTCGAGCGCGGGTTCGAACAGCGGCGACAGCCGGCAACGGGTCTGTACGGCAACACGGGTCTCGAGCTCGCTGTCGACTCGATCACCCCTTTCCGCACCCAGCGTGACGTTGAGCACCGAGCTCCACTGTCCGTGCTCCTTCTCCACCAGCACACTGGAGCTCGCCTCCCACACGTCCCCGTGCTCGCGCTCGAGTTCGATGATCACCCCCCAGTCGGCCCAGTACTCGCCCTGCTCGGTCAACTGATGACGCACCTCTGCCTCCCAGCCTCCGGCTTCAGGCGCAGCACCACCCTGGCTCTCCTGCGTCACGTAGAGTTCGCCAAACCAGCGTTCGCCGAACGCCTGTCCGTAGCCGATCCGGTGCACCGCGCTCCGCTCGCCGGCACCGGCGTCCGACGGATACCCGTGCACACGCCACTCGATCTCGCGCTCCATCGGTTCGACGTACGGATGATAGACACGATCGAGCGCAAAACCGTCGCCCCACGCCGGCGCCACACCGGCCGCAGCGACGCAAACGACGATGCAACGACGCAGATTCATGGCATCAACTTCCCGACCCGTCACCATCCGCACCCGCCGGACGGATTGAAAACAGCCACATCACGAGACCGAACGTGGCGGCATACGCAGCCGCCTGCCGCCCGGACGGCGTCGCCTCGTAACCGACGAGCGCGTAGAGCAGTTGTCCAAGCAGGCTGTCCTCGGCAAGCACTTGCGAGGTGTTCCAGAGCGGCGCACCGCCCGCAATCCAGTCGGCCTGTATCAGCAGCAGCACGCCCTGGGCGGCCATGTTGCCCGCGAACAGCGCGATCAACACCTTTGCCAGCCGCAGCGCGCGTTCCCGACGCATTCCCGCCACGAGGTAGAACAACAGCGCACCGACACTGATCCCGATGCCCGCGCCGAGCGCGCTGCCCAGAATCACCGTGGTCCAGGCGCTGCGGTCCGCGACGAATCCCGACACGTAGAGCAGGATCTCGAATCCTTCGCGGACCACCGCGAACGCGACCGCCACCTGCATCGCCAGCACCGGCATGGTGCGCGCGGCCGTCGGTGCGGCAAGCACTAGCAGCGCGACACAGATGGCGAACTGCATCCCGGCGTTGACGATCTCCATGCCCACGTAATCGAACCATTCCGACACCGTCGCCGCGTTCGCCGCGTACACCGCGGCGCCCGCGATGCCCGTCGCCAGCGCGCTGCGTATCCAGCCGCGGCCACCATCGTGGAGCACCGACCACGCGAGCAGAACGCTAACGATCAGCGCCGCCTCGAGCATCTCGCGCAGCACCAGCACCACGTTGGTCAGCAACATGTGCGGCTCACCTGGCGATCACCTTGCCCTGTGCGGTCTTCGGGAAGAATTCGCCGAAGAACGGATACTCTCCGGGCGCCAGCGGACCGATGAAGACCACCGTCTTGCGGCCGCCGGGAATGATCTTCTCCCGGTTCAGCTCGTAGCTCTCGAACTCCTCTGCCGTCGGATCGCTGTTGATCACCAGCAAGCGGACCTTGGTGTTCGCTGGCACCACGATCTCGGCCGGGAAGAAAAGATGATCGCGGATCTCCAGTTCGAACTCGGGCGTCCCGCCCAGCACGGCCGCAGCGGGCCACAGCGACCACAGCACGGCCATCAGCTTGCGCATCGCTCAGCTCCTTCTCTCGGCGCAGCGCCCGAACGCGACGGTGAAGCGTGCGCCGCTGGCGAACGCCGAGTCGCCGACCTCGATGCGTGCGCCATGCAACTCGGCGATGTTGCGCACGATCGCCAGCCCGAGCCCGCAACCATCCGCCCCCGAGGCGTGCGCGTCGCCGCCGACGCGATGGAAGCGCTCGAAGATGCGCTCGCGCGCAGATACCGGGATACCCGGCCCGTCGTCCTCCACATCGAGCACGACTTCGCGCGCGGCGCAGTGAACGCCGACGCGGATCCGACCACCCTCGGGCGTGTACTTGATCGCGTTGTCCAGCAGGTTGCGCAGCAGCGTCTCCAGCGCGAAATCGTCGCCTTCGATCACCGCACGCCGCTCGCACGCCTCGGCGTCGGCCACCAGTTCGACCTGCTGCCGGCGCGCCTCGATCGTTTCGTAGCAGGCCGCCACCACCGTCTGCACCAGCGCGTGCAGATCGAGCGCGACGAAACGCCCCGCCATCTGTTCCGGTCCCAGTCGATGCAGCGCGAGGATCTGCTCGACCAGATGGCGCATGCGCTCGACCGCCGCCTCCAGCTCCGCGAGCCCGGCTTCGTTCGCCGGCAGCCGCTCGCGGATATTGTGCACCTGCACCTTGAGCACCGCGATCGGTGTGCGCAACTCGTGTGCGGCGTCCGCGACGAAGCGCTTCTCGCGCCCGAACGCCTCTTGCAGCCGCTCCAGCAGGCGATTCACCGAATCGACCACCGGCTCGAGCTCCGACGGGCACTGCGTGAGATCGACCGCCGAGAGGTCACGAAACTCCTTGCCGTGCAACTGGGCGGCGAGCAGCCCCAGGGGGCGCAGCCCGCGGCCGACCACCAGCCATATCAACAGTCCCGAGAGCGGCAGCCAGAACACCACCGGCAGGATCGACTCGGTGATCACGTTGTCCGCGAGACGGTAGCGGATATCGGAGCGTGCTGCCGCCACCACCACGACGTCGCCTTGTGCGGCAAAATGCACGTAGGTACGCCAGCGGTAGCCGCCGAAATTCGCATGACCGAAGCCGGGCACCAGCGCACCGAACGCGGTGCCGGGAATGTTGCCGGTGTGTGCCAGCAGTCGTGGCGGCTGCCCCTGCACGAGTTCCCAGTGCTGGAACGCAATGTTCGCCACCTTGTCCAGCGTGTCGAGCCGCACGCTGTCGACACTGGCAGCGAGGTGCGCCTGTTCCTGCAACTGGCTGTCGAACAGGCGCTCCGTCTCCGCCATCCCGGAGCGGTATCCCTGCACTGCGGACACGAACACCACCAGCACCAGCATCGCCAGCGTCGCAACGACCAGGAATACCCGGATCGACCTCAAGACACGGGAATCCGGTAGCCGACGCCACGCACCGTCTGGATGAACTGGGCACCGAGCTTTCGGCGCAGGTGGTGCACGTGGACCTCGAGCGCATTGCTCGCAAGCTCCTCGCCCCAACCGTAAAGCCGCGACTCCAGACTGGCGCGGCTGAGTACCTTGCCGGCATTCTCCATCAAGGCCTTCAGCAACATGTACTCGCGCCGCGGCAACTCCACCGCAACGCCGTCGCGGCGAACCTCAAGCCGCGCCGTATCCAGGCTCACGGCGCCGATGCGGATTTCGCTGCTGGAGCTGGTGCCCAGGCGCCGCTCCAGCACGCGCAGGCGTGCCAGCAGCTCCGACATCTCGAATGGTTTGGCGAGATAGTCGTCGGCACCGCGGTCGAGCCCCTCGACGAGATCATCGACGCTGTTGCGTGCAGTGAGCAGAAGGACCGGCAGGCTGCGGTCGTGATCACGGATCCGGCGCAAGACCTGCAGTCCATCCATGTCGGGCAGACCGAGGTCGAGAACAACTATGTCGGGCGCCTCGGTCTGCAGTGCCGTGAGCGCGACGCGCCCCTCGCTCACGTGGTTCACCGCGTAGCCGCGCGCACGCAGCGCCTGCGCCAGCCCGGCCCCGAGCGCGGCATCGTCCTCGACCAGCAGGATCTGCATGGTGCGCGGCCGTCCTCAACGCCGTGCGCAGACGCCTGCGTCCAAAGCCGTCCGCTGCCTCAACGAATCTCCTTCTCGATGCGTTCGAGCGCCGCGGCGATCTCGCGTTGGCGGCCGGCATCGGCGACTTCACGCCCCGGGCGTGCCGGCGCGCCTTGCGCCCGCAGCAGGTGTTTGCGTGCGTCGTCGTAGCGTTTCTGCTGCAACATGAAATCACCGTAGAAGTAATTGCTGTCGATGCCCTGCGGGTCGATCGCGAGCGCGCGCTCCAGCAGTTCCCCGGCCTTGCGGCGATCGCCGAATCCCACCGGCCACCCGGGCACACTGTAGTACAAGGTACCCAGGCTTGTGCAGGCCGAACCCGCGAGCGCCTGCGGATCGATCTCCAGCGCACGTTCCAGATCCCGCTTCGATGCCTTCGCGAGCGAA
>JAGPES010000243.1 GCA_018057015.1 Pseudomonadales bacterium
ACCGAAGCGCGAGCCCTTTTCCATGGCGCGGGCGCGCCGGCTGCTCTTCACGCGGCGGCCTTCCTGGTACTCCACTGCCTGGCGGAAGCTGCGCTTGTCGGATTCCTTGTAGATCTTGGCGCAGCGGGTCTCCCCGGCGCAGCGCACCAGGTAGACCGTGGCCTCCTTGCCGCTCTTGAGCTGGCGGATGACGTCGTCGACGAGTCCGTCCTCGATCAGGGGTTCGAGGGCGCGCGGGGTCTTGATGGTGGCTATGGGAGCGGGTTCCGGAGTTGCGTTCCGGACCAAGTATACGGGCACGTCCGCGCGGCGTATCCGTTAATATGGCAACAAGGTCATAGACAATGATTCGCGAGGGTATCGCCATGACGCACAAGCGCACGATCGTGGACCTGATCGGCAATACGCCGCTGTTGTATCTGCGCCACGTCTCGCAAGCGACCGGCTGCGACATCTACGGCAAGGCGGAATTCCTCAACCCGGGCGGCTCGGTAAAGGATCGCACCGCGCTCGGCATCGTGCGCGATGCCGAGGCGCGCGGCGCGTTGCGCCCGGGCGGCGTCATCGTCGAGGGCACGGCGGGCAACACCGGCATAGGCCTCACGGTCGTGGCCAACGCGCTCGGTTACGAGAGCGTGATCGTGATGCCGCAGAGCGCGAGCCAGCAGAAGATCGACCAGCTGGAAATGCTCGGCGCGGAGCTGATCCTGGTGCCGGCCTGCCCGTACAGCAGCCCCGGGCATTACATCCACGTCGCCGAGCGCGTGGCCGAAGGCCGCAGCCACCAGGAGGCCCACGGCGCGGTGTGGGCACGGCAGTTCGACAACCCGGCCAATGCGCGCGTGCACTTCGATACGACCGGCGCGGAAATCTGGACGCAGACCGACGGCAAGGTCGACGCCTTCGTCTGTGCGGTGGGCACCGGCGGCACGCTAGCCGGCGTGGCGGCGGCGCTGCGCGAGCGCAATCCCGCGGTCAGGATCGGCATCGCGGATCCGCACGGATCCGCGCTGTACAGCTATTTCTCGACGGGCGAGCTCGCCGCGCACGGCGAATCCATCGCCGAGGGCGTGGGCGTGAGTTTCGTGCCCGGCAACCTGCAGGGCGTGGCCGTGGATTTTGCGTTCCAGGTGGACGACGACACGGCGCTGCCGTACGTCTACGACTTGCTCAAGCACGAAGGCGTCAGCGTCGGGCCTTCGTCGGGCATCAATATCGCGGGCGCGGTGGCAATGGCGCGGGAACTGGGCCCGGGTCACACGATCGTCACCATCCTCTGCGACTCCGGGAGCCGTTACCTCGACCAGCTCTACAACGCGGAGTTCCTGTGGCGGCGCAAACTGCCGGTGCCCGACTGGATCGTGGCCTGAACCACCACTCGAACAGGTAGTTGGGGCCGTCCACTTGCGGGTGTGCGGTCTGCATGCCGGTCTCGGCGAAGTCGCCGTTCGTCCGCGGCGTGAAGCCGATGTCCGCGGTGACCATCCCGTGGACGCGAAAGGCCCCGGACAGCGCCGCGGCGCGCAGCGTTTCAGCTGATGCCGTACATGCGCGCGCCGTTGGCCCAGGTGATCTTGTGCGTCTCCTCCTCGGTGAATCCGGCGAACTGCCTTTCCACCAGCGCCTGCGAGTTGGGCCAGTTGCAGCAGGGGTGCGGGAAGTCCGTGGACCACATCACGTTGTCGGCCCCGAGCGTGTCGACGAAGTCGCGCACGCCGGGCTCGTTCACGTAGGTCGCGGCCATCTGGCGCTTGAAATAGGTGCTGGGCAGCTCGTTCACGCCGGGGAACTCGTAGTGCTGGTGCATGCGGTCATCGAGCAGACGCAGGAAGCCCGGGATCCAGAACAGCGCAGGCTCGACGAAAACGATCTTCAAGCGGGGGAAGCGCTCGCAGACGCCGGTGAGGATGTACCAGGCCATGGTCTCGCACAGCGCGAAGGCGGGCAGTGCGGTGAAGATGCCTTTTTGCGGCGTGGGATCGCGCCGGAACACGTCCCAGAGGCTCTGCTTCAGCGTCAGGTGGTTGGCCACGACCACGCCGGTCTCGGTGAATGCGTCCCACAGCCTGTCGTAGCGGTGGTCGTGGTAGTCCGGCATGCCCAGTTCGGACGGGAAGTTGGGGATCTGGATGGATCTGGCGCCAAGGCCCGCCAGGCGACGCACCTCGGACGCGGCGTAGTCGATGTCCACCAGGGGCAGCTGGTAGGTGATCAGGATTCGCGCGGGATCGATGGAGGCGAACTCGTGGAGCGCGTTGTTGTAGGCCGTGGCGCATTCCTTCCACTTGTCGCCGATCGAGTAGACCTTCGAGGTGAAGTCGAACTCGGAATACATCACCTCGCACTGGACGCCATCGGCGTCCATCGCCTCGAGGCGTTCGGCGGCGTTGAAGTACCCCGGGTGCCGCGCCGCCTCCAGGTCGACGAAGTCCTCGAGCTCCAGCTTGCCGCCGCCCATCAGCACCGTGCCCTGGTGATGGTTGTATTTCGCCATGCCCTCGTCCCAGGCCTGGTGCAGGCTGGCGGGCAGGTTCTTCTTGACCTGGTCATCGGTGATCACAACGTGGGAATCGACGGAAAACAAGCGACGCTTGACGGCGGCGTTCATGGCATTCTCCTGTCCTGGCGTTTGGTTGCCGGCACGGGCCGGCAGTCACATCCTGCCCTGGTCGCACATCCGTGAACGCGCCAGAATCGGTTCGCTGGATCCTGCCGTCAGGGCAGGCCGGAGTCAACGGGGGTGATTGATGGTGCAACGCGACGACGAGTTCTTCTGGGAGGGGGCGCGCCAGGGGAGGCTGCTGCTGCGCGCCTGCGCGGGATGCGGACGCATCGCGCATCCGCCGGTGCCCATGTGTCCGCGCTGCCACTCGCTGCACTGGACGCAACGGCAGGCCAGCGGGCGCGGGCGGCTCTATTCCTGGATCCTGTCGCAGCACCCCTCGCAACCCGATGCGCATCCGCGCATCGTTGCGCTGGTCGAGCTCGAGGAGGGTGTGCGCCTGGTGTCGAACATCCGCGAAGCCGGCCTCGAGGAGCTCAGCGAGGGCGCACCGGTTGCCGTCTTTTTCGACGAGGTGAACGGTCACGTGCTGCCGCAATTCCGTCTCACTGGGGGCCGCGCATGAACCGCATCCGCGAAACCGCGATCGTCGGCATCGGCCAGACGGAATTCTCGAAGAACTCCGGGCGCAGCGAACTGCAGCTCGCGGCCGAGGCCAGCCTCGCCGCGATCCGTGACGCCGGGCTGGAGCCGGCCGACATCGACGGCATGGTGACCTTCACCCAGGACATGAACGACGAGCTGGCGCTGATGCGCTGTCTCGGCGTCGAGGATCTGAGCTGGACCGCGCGCACGCCCTTCGGCGGTGGCGGTGCGTCCGCCACGGTGGAGCTGGCCGCGGCGGCGGTGGCCTCTGGCGCCGCGCGCCACGTGCTGGTCTACCGCGCCTTCAACGAGCGCTCGGGCAATCGCTTCGGCCAACCCGGTGACGCCGCCGCCTACCAGCGCATGACGGCGGGCCCGGACTTCCACTTCACTTACGGGCTGGACACGCCGGCCAAGATCTATGCGCTGTGGTACCAGCGCTACATGCGCAAGTACAACGTGAGCAGCGAGGATCTCGGGCGCTACGTGGTGGTCGCCCGCAAGCACGCCGCCACCAACCCGGCCGCGTGGTTCCATGGCAGGCCGATCACGCTGGCCGACCACCAGGCCTCGCGCTGGATCGTCGAACCCACGCTGCGCCTGCTCGACTGCTGCCAGGAATCCGACGGGGGCGTCGCGCTGGTCGTGAGCTCGGCGGAGCGGGCGAAGGACCTGCGCCAGCCGCTGGTGCGCGTGAGAGCGGCCACCCAGGCGCAACTGCGCAACGGCGACATCATGTTCGACTACTACCACGAGCACGACCTCGCGCAGTTCGCCGAAGCCCGCCGCATGAGCGAGCGGTTGTGGGCGCAGAGCGGGCTTGCGCCGACCGACATCGACGTGGCGATGATCTACGAGAACTTCTCGCCGGTCGTGTTCCTTGCGCTCGAGGCGCATGGTTTCTGCGGCCCCGGCGAGGCGAAGGATTTCATCCGCGACGGGCACATCGAGCTGGACGGATCGCTGCCCCTGAACACGCACGGCGGCCTGCTCGGCGAGGGTTACATCCACGGCGTGAACAACATCCTGGAAGGCGTGAGGCAGCTGCGCGGCACGGCCGCGAACCAGGTGCGCGACGCGCAGCACGTGCTGGTGTCGGCCGCGCGCAGTGGCATGATCCTGTCGCGCGATTGAGACATGCCCGGAACCAACGGACGGAAGGTGCAAATGGACGGCGTATTGTCGCAATTGAAGGTGCTGGACCTATCCCGGGGCATCGCCGGCCCGATGGCCACGATGCTGCTCGCGGACCACGGCGCACGGGTGACGCGCATCGAGCCGCCCGGCGGTGACCCGCTGGCGGTGCAGCCCGGCTACAGGGTGTGGAACCGCGGCAAGCGCAGCGCCGTGCTGGACCTGAAGCAGGCGGCGGACCGCGAGGTGCTGCTGGCGCTGGTGCGCGAGGCCGACGTGCTGGTCGAGAGCTACCGGCCCGGCGTCACCGCGCGCCTCGGCATCGACCATGCGACGCTCTCGGCGCTGAATCCGCGCCTGGTGTACTGCTCCATCACCGCTTACGGCACCGACACACGGCACGCCGATCGTCCCGGCTACGATGCGCTGGTGGCGGCGCGCACGGGCCTGCACTGGGAGCAGCGCGGCTGGCCGGAGGGCGCCGTGAACCACATGCTCGGCATTCCCGACCCCTTCGCCGATTTCGAGGTGCCCGCGGACTACCTGCAGGGTGCGCCGCGGCCGGGCCCGCTGTTCGTGGCCTCGCACTGGCCGAGCCTGGGCGCCTGCTTCAGCGCCACCACCGGCATCAGCGCAGCGCTGTACGCGCGCGAGCGCACCGGCCGCGGACAGCTGGTCGAGACCTCGCTGCTGCGCGGCGCCCTCGCCTCGGCCAGCGGCGTCTGGCAGCGTGCCGGGAAGCCGGATGCGCCGATGTTCAACAGCTGGATCCTGGGCTCCAAATCGCCCAAGGGCCATTTCCGGTGCGCCGATGGTCGCTGGATCCACAGCTGGGTGCCCAACCCGCGCTTCATCCTGACGGCCGGCGCCGGCGACACGCTGGATTCCAGTCCGGATCTCACGGTGCAGAGCGATCCGGATCGCTTCGGCACCGGGCCCGAAGAGCTGCTCGTGATGTCGCACTACCAGCCGCTGATGGCAGAGGCCATCGCGAAGTTCCCGGCCTCCGGTTGGGTGGCGGCGGCGGCCGAGGCCGATGTGCCGCTGCAGGCGGTGCGCACGGTGGAAGAAGCACTGTGTGACCCCGATTTCATGGCCGATCGCTGCGTGGTCGAGGTGAACGACCCGGAGCTCGGGCCGATCCGCCAGGTCGGCATCACCTATCGCCTCGAGCGCAGCCCCGGCCGCATCCAGGGCCCGGCGCCGCGCCTGGGCGAGCACACCGCGCAGGTGCGCCGGGAGGCTGCTGCCGCGGCGGGGCGCGCGCGGCCGGCCCCGGTGCAGGCT
>JAGPES010000244.1 GCA_018057015.1 Pseudomonadales bacterium
GCTCTACATCGGCCGCAAGCGCCGTGCCGCGCGCGCCCGTATCAGCGCCGGCGAGGAACGCGCGGCGCTGTGGGCCGAACTCACGAAGCGGGTGCCCACCTACGCGCATTACCAGTCGCTCACGACGCGCGAGATACCGGTGGTGATCCTCGACATGATTGCCGATTGACCCCTGCCGGGCCCGGCACGAGGCCGGGCCCTTGTCGGGCCGAAGCCCGACCCGCAGGCGCGACGGGCACGCCCATCACGATCCTGTTATTCGCGTGCGGGACAACGAACGCGGGCAGAGTATGCACCATGCCCGCAATTGCGCATGATATGCACCAATTCTGACGTGCGGGCGACATCGATGGATCCTAACGAACAGCAGATCGAGTTCTGGAACGGCGAGGGCGGGCGGCGCTGGGCGGATCACGATGCCCAGTTCGAGCGCACCATAGGCCCGCTGACTGCCCCGTTGCTGGCGCGCATCGATGCGAATGCCGCGCTGCACGCGCTCGATATCGGCTGCGGCTGCGGCAACCAGACGCTCGCGCTGGCGCGCCACCTCGGCCCCGCTGCCCGGGTCACCGGCATCGACATCTCGACGCCCATGCTGGCGCTGGCGCGCCGGCGCGCCGGCGCGGTCGCGGACGTAGCCCCGATCGAATTCCTGCTCGCCGATGCATCCGCGCACCGTTTCGAGCCGGGACGTACCGGACTGCTGTTCTCGCGCTTCGGCGTGATGTTCTTCGCCGACCCGGTGGCGGCCTTCCGCAACCTGCACGCGGCCTGCGCGGCGGGCGCGCGGCTGGTGTTCTGCTGCTGGCAGGCGCCGGCGCTGAACGACTGGATCCGGCTGCCGCTGCAGGCCGCGCTGCGCCACGTGCCGGCGCCCGCGCCCACGAACCCGCACGCGCCGGGCCCCTTCGCCTTCGCCGACCGCGAACGCGTCACCGGCATCCTCGAGGCCGCCGGTTTCGGCGCCGTGCAGTTCGAGGACCTGCAGACGCAACTCTGCTTTGCCGAGGGCGACACCCTCGCCGCGGCCGCGGATGCCATGGTGCAGGCCGGCCCGGTCAACGCGCTGCTCGCGCCGCTGGACGACGCTCGGCGCGGGCGGGCGCTGGAGGACATTCGCGCGGTCCTGGCGCCGCACTTTCGCGACGGGAAAATGCTGATGCGCTCGGCAGCGTGGCTGGTCGAGGCACAACGGATCCCCTGATGAAATTCGCCCCGCTCACGCTGCTGCTGGCGCTGGCGATGGCGGTATTCGGCGGCATGCTGCTCGATGGCGGCGGCGCGTTGTTCGGCCTCGTGCTCGGCGCGCTGGCGGGTCGGCAGATCGCACTCGGCGAGCGCCTGCGCCGTCTCGAGAATGCGCTCGGTGCGGCGCCGCAGCCCGGTCCGCGCGATGCGCCGGTGCCCGACGCCGGCGCCGCGGCCGCGACGAGCGCGGCGGTCCCGGTTGCAGCGACACCCGCGACTGCGACAGCCGGCTCCCGCTGGCAGGAACCCGAAACGGCGCTCGCCGCGCCCCGACACGGGCAGCCGGAGGCGGATCCCATGCCCGGCGCAGCGCGGCGAACGCCGGGCGCCATCGATCGCGGCCTCGCCTGGCTCAAGGACTACGCCACCACCGGCAACGTGGTCGCCAAGGTCGGGGTGCTGGTGCTGTTCGTCGGCGTGTCCTTCCTGCTGAAGTACGCGGTAGAGCGCAACGCGCTGCCGATCGACGTGCGGCTCGCGGGCACCGCCGCTGCGGCGCTGGCGCTGATCGTCACCGGCTGGCGTCTGCGCGCGCGCCGCGCGGCCTTCGGGCTGATCCTGCAGGGTGGCGGCATCGGCATCCTGTATCTCACGATCTTCGCGGCGGCGCGGCTGTACCAGCTACTGCCGCTCGGCTTCACGTTCGTGCTGCTGCTCGCGCTGGTGGCGCTGTCGGCGGCACTCGCAGTGCTGCAGGATGCACGCGCGCTGGCGACGCTGGGCACCATCGGCGGCTTCCTCGCGCCGGTGCTGACCTCGACCGGCAGCGGCAGCCACGTGGCACTGTTCAGCTACTACGCGCTGCTGAACCTCGGCATCGTCGGCATCGCCTGGTTCAAGGCCTGGCGGGTATTGAACCTCACCGGTTTCGTATTCACCTTCGTCATCGCCGCCGCCTGGGGCCACCGTTACTACCGGCCCGAGTACTTCGCCAGCACCGAGCCCTTCCTGGTGCTGTCGTTCCTGTTCTATGTCGCGGTCGCCGCCCTGTTCGCGCACCGCCATCCGCCGCGCCTGCGCGGCTACGTCGACGGCACGCTGGTCTTCGGCCTGCCGCTGGTGTTCTTCGCGCTGCAGTGGCCGCTGGTACGCGATATCGAGTTCGGGCGGGCCTGGACCGCGCTCGGCATGGCCGCGGTCTATCTCGCGGTCGCGCGCTGGCTCTCGCGCCGCGGGCTCGCCGACCTGCGCCTGCTGAACGAATGCTTTCTCGCGCTGGGAGTGATGACGCTCAGCGTCGCGATCCCCTTCGCCTTCGACGGCCACTTCACCGCCGCCGCCTGGGCGCTGGAAGGCGCCGGGCTGGTGTGGATCGGCCTGCGCCAGCAGCGCGTGCTTGCGCGCGCCTGGGGCGTGGCGCTGCAGTTCGCCGCCGGCTTCGCGTTCTGGCTCATCGCCAGCGGCAGCGTCGCGCACACCGCGGTGCTGAACGCGCAGTTCCTCGGCGGCGTGTTCATCAGCGCTGGCGCGCTGGCCTCGGCCTGCCTGCTGTACCGCGGCCGCGAGTTGCTGCGCCCGCGCGAGCGCCAGTTGCACCGGCTGCTGCTCGGCTGGGGCCTGCTGTGGTGGTTCGGCAACGGCGCGCACGAGATCGGGCTGCACGTGGTGCCCCGCCTCGAGGCGGCGGCGCTGCTCGGCTTCGGCGGCGCCAATGTCGCAGCGCTGGCCGTGGCCGCGACGCGGCTCGGCTGGACCCCGGCCGGGCGTGCCGCGCTGCTGTGGCTGCCCGCGCTGGTCTGGTTCGCGCTGTTCGACTATGCGCAGCATCCCGCGGCCGGCCCGCTGGCCGGGTGGCGCGCCGCCGGCTGGCTGGCCGCGCTCGCGGCGCTGTACCTGGCGTTGCGCCGCGCCGAGGGCGCCTGCAGCCGGGCGCTGCTCGCCGCGGCGCATGCCGGCGCGCTGTGGCTGGTCGTCTTCCTGCTCGCGTGGAGCGCGCGCTGGGGCGTAAACGAACTGCTGCCCGATGCGCATGCCTGGGCCTTCGTCGCCTGGGGCCTGGTGCCGGCCCTGGCGCTGGCGCTGCTGCCCGGCTGGTCGCGGCGTGGCGGCTGGCCGGCCGGACGCTTCGGGGCGCTGTACCCCGCGAATGCGGGCGCCGGGCTCGCGTTCGCGGCGCTGGCGTGGGTGTTTGCGGTGAACTTCGAGGCCGGCGATCCGCGCCCTCTCCCCTACCTGCCGCTCGCGAACCCGCTGGAGCTGGCGCAGGCCGCGGTGCTGCTGCTGGTGCTGGGTTGGTGGCGGCAGGTGCGTGACGCCGGCGATTTCGTGCTGCACCGGCTGCCGGCGCTGCTGGGCGCCAGCGCCTTCCTGTGCCTGAACGCCGCGACCGCGCGCGCGGTGCACCACCTCGGCGGCGTGGGCTTCAGCGTGCACGCGCTGCACCGCTCGCCGGTGTTCCAGGGCGGCATCTCGGTGCTGTGGGCGCTCACCGCGCTGGCGGTGATGTTCGCCGCCACGCGCAGCGGCCGGCGCTGGCTGTGGCTCGGCGGCGGCGCACTGCTCGTGGCGCTGGTGCTCAAGCTGTTCTTCGTCGATCTGGCCGGCAGCGGCACGGTGGCGCGCATCGTCTCGTTCCTGGGCGCGGGCGGGCTGATGGTGCTGATCGGCTACCTGTCACCGGCGCCGCCGCGCCAGGCGCGGGAGACGCAGGCATGAAGACACTGGCGTGGACATTCATCGCACTGCTCGGCGCCCCTGGCCACGCTGCCGAAGTCCCGGCAGCGCCGCTGACGCCGCAGCAGTTCGCGTGGCGCTTCGCGATCGAGGCGCCGCAACAGACGCCGCTGCAGCGCCTGGCGCTGGACGAGGCGCTCTACGCCAGCGTGGCACGTGCCGACCTCGGGGATCTGCGCGTGTTCAACGCCGACGGCGAAGTGCTGGAGCACGCGATCGTGGCGCCGCGCGCACCCGCCGCCTCGGCGCGCGAACCCGTGACGCTGCGGCTGTTCCCGCTGCGCGGCGAGGAGCCGCCGGCGGCGGGCGGTTCGCTGCGGATCAGGCTCGATGCCAGCGGCGCGCTGCTCGACCTCTCCGGGGCGAGCGCCGGCGCGCAGCCGGTCAGCGCCTACCTGCTCGATGCCGGCACCGGACACGCCGCGATCGCCACGCTCAGGCTGGCCTGGGGCGAGGACGCGCCCGACTTCGTCAGCACCGTGGCGCTGGAGAGCAGCACGGACCTGCGCGCCTGGCGCACCGTGGGCACGGCCACGGTGGCGAGCCTCACGCACGCGGGGCAACGTCTCGCCCGCCACGAGATCGCATTGGACACCAGCCCCGACCGCTACCTGCGCCTGCAGTGGCCCGCGGGCGGCAAGGGCGTGGAACTGTCGGGCGCAAGCGCGTTGCCGCAGGAACGCACCGAGCCGCAGGCGCGGCACTGGACCCGCAACGTGGGCAGCGTGGTGGCTGACGCGCCGCACGCCGTGGAGTTCGACGCGCGCGGCTGGCTGCCCGCCGAGCGGCTGCGCGTTGCCTTTGCCGAGCCCAACAGCATGGCGACGCTGCGCCTGCTGTCGCGGCCCTCCGCCGACGCGCCGTGGCGCGAGCGTGCCGATGCGCTGTTCTACCGCCTGCAGGTCGAGGGCACAGAGCTCACGAGCGCCGACGTACCCGTCGAGCGCCGGCGCGACCGCTACTGGCGCATCGAGGCGCGCGGGAGCAATGGCAAGGCGCCGACGCTGGAGCTCGGCTGGGCGCCGGACGAGCTGGTGTTCATCGCGCGCGGCCGCGGTCCCTTCCTGCTCGCCGCCGGCAGCGCACGGATCGCGCCGGCGGCGCAACCGGTCAACCGCTTGCTGGCCGACCTCGACGACGCGCGGCGCGAGTCGCTGACCGGCCACGCGCGGCTCGGCGGACGCAGCAGCCTCGCCGGTCCCGATGCGCTGCGACCGCTGCCGCCGCCGGTGCCGTGGCAGCGCTACCTGCTGTGGGCGCTGCTGATCGGCGGCGTGCTGGTGCTGCTGGCGATGGCGGTGCGGCTTTACCGGCAGATGAACGCGCCGACATGACGACGAGCCGCACGGAGCCGGGCATGAGCGCGATAGCGAACGCGGGCTTCTCGCTGGCCGACGAGGCGCGCCGCATGCGCCGGCGGCTGATCGCGCACATCGAGGCCGGCGGCACCACCGACCTGGCGCCCGGGACGCTGAGCGTGCCGGCGAGTGTCTACACCGACCCGGCGCGATTGGCCATCGAGCGGCACGAGATGCTGCTGCAGCAGAACCACCGCCTGATCGCCGACCTGATCGGGATGCCGATCGTTTCCTGATCGCCCCACACCGGACACATCGCCCATGCAATTCAAGGATCTCGGCCTCATCG
>JAGPES010000245.1 GCA_018057015.1 Pseudomonadales bacterium
TCGGCGCTGCATGGCCGTCGCGCCTGCCTGCTCGGCAACCACGGCCAGATCGCGCTCGGCGAAACCCTGGAAGCGGCGCTGGCGCTGGCGATCGAGGTCGAGGAGCTGGCGGCGCAGTATGGCGCCGCGCTTGCGATCGGCGAGCCGCGGCTACTGGATGACGCGCAGATGCGCGAGGTGATCGAGCGATTCGCCGGTTACGGCCAGGCGCAGCGGCGCGACCAGCCGTGACTCGCGCCGCGACGGGCTCTCAGCCGTTGCAGCCGAGCAGCGTCAGCTCCTGCGCAGGCTTGATCATGTAGCGCGGCGCCGCGATCCTGTTCGCGCGCGCCAGTGCCTGCGGACTGTCACAACCCTGCTTGCGCGCGATGCTGGCCAGCGTGTCGCCGCGCTTGACCACGTAGCGCTTGCCGCCGCCGTTGACCACGCCGCCGGGCTGGCGCGCGTCCTGCAGCAGCATGGCGAGCTCTGCCATGCGGCCGTCGACGCACTGGTTCCGGTATACGGCGGCCAGCGCGGCCGGCATGGCCACGCTGGAGCCGGCGGGCAGGCGCTTGTTCGGATCGACGCGCGGATTGAGGTTGCGCAGGGTGCGGAACCAGCCGTCGCGGCTGCCGGCCTGGCCAAGGCACACGGTGAGCTCGCTCAACGTCATCGCCTTCACCAGCTGCACCTGGCCGGGCGAAGCGTCGACCCGGGGGAACTCCAGCCCGTAGTCTTCCGGGTGCAGGAACAGCCACGCCGCCGCCAGCACGTAGGGCACGTATTCCTGCGTCTCGCGCGGGAGCTTGCCAAGGATGTCGCTCGACCAGAAATTCTTGCTGCGCGAACCCTGCGCCAGGCGCCGCATCCGGCCTTCCCCGCCGTTGTAGGCCGCGAGCGCCATTTCGAGGTTATTGTTGAGGTAGCGGAACTGCTCGCTCAGGTAGGCCACGTTGGCGCGTGCCGCGGCCGCGGGGTCGTAGCGCGTGTCGAAGCCGTTCTGGTTGTTCAGCCCGAAGCGCAGCCCCGTGTGGTACATGAACTGCAACGGACCCGCGGCGCCCGATTGCGAGACCGCGTGAACCTTTCCGCCGGACTCCTTGGCCATTATCCCGAACAGAAGTGCCTCAGGCAGGCCGGCCTCCTCGTAGGCCGGCCACATGAGGTGGCGCATGTACTCGTAGTTTTCGTAGGCATCCACGAGATTCGGACGCATCCACGTCAGCCAGTCGTGCAGCGCGGCCTTGACCGGACCGTTGATCTTGATGACCTTCGCGAGATCGTGACCGTGCAGCAGGTTCACCGACCGCTGCGCCTCGGGCACGTCATCGGAGAGCATTAAGGCTTCACGCTGCGGCCGCGGCTCGATCTCGGCGAAGCCCTCGGCCGCGTTGGTGAGCACGGCACTGCGCAGCGCGAGCAGGTTGCCGTAGGCGGCCATGAAACGCTGCGGCTCGCAGCCCGACGTGGCGACACACGCGTCGCCGCCGGCGGCCAGCTCCGCCGCCGCGCTGGCGACGAGTTGCCTGCCCTTGTCGTTGTCCCCACGGCGCAGCGCCTCGATCCCGTCGCGATAGCGCGTCAACGACTGCTCCATGGCCGCGTAGAGCTCGTCGGGGCTCTTGGCCTCGGCCTGCTGCTGACGCGGCTGTCCTGAACAGGCCGCCAGCACCACCGCCGGCACCAGTGCCGTCGCCATCAACAGTCGTACGCACCTGGGCCGGAACAGCCGCTGGCCGGCGGCGATCAGTCTGCGCATGGTGGGCACCTTTCGTTCTGCGGGCGTAGCCTTGTTGCCGCGAAGGTTAGCCGCAGGCCTCCCCGGCGGCAAGGGCCGCCGCTGCCCGGGTGCGTGCCTTCGGACGCGGCAAAGGTGCGCCCACAGCGGGCTGCGACAGCCTGGAGACAGACAGTCAGCGCCTTTGCTATCGTGGCCGCACGCGCGACAACACGGGTTACACCATGCTCCTGGTCACTCCTCCCGGACGTTTCCGATCCGCCGTGCGCGTTCTCGCTGTGCCGGACCAGGCTGGGCGAAGCGATCGGGACAGGACCATGGCAGCGGATCGTGCAGGCTGAGCCGATGGAGCCCGGCGACCACTTCCGCCTCACCCTGTTCACCAACCAGCCCGCGTTGGCCGCGGCGGCGGATCGCGCCGGCGTGGACCGCGTCGGCCCCGACCTGGAACGACTGGGGAAGCTGGAACGCCAGCACGGAATGAGCACCTGGATTTCCGACCACACCGAAGCGCAACTGCCGTCCGTTTTCGCGGCGCTCGGTAGCGCTCTGCGCTTCGTGCGCTGCAATCCGCCCCACACCGCACTCGCGACAGAAATCGAGCGCCTCATCGCTTTCGGCGCCCAGGTCATCATGCTGCCTTATTTTCACTCGGTCGACGAAGCCGCGCGTTTCGTGGCGGTGGTCGACGGCAGGGCGAGGACGGTGCTGCTGGTGGAAACCGGCAGCGCCGCAGCCCGGGTCGGGCAGTTGTGCCGGATCGAGGGCCTGGACGAAATCCACTTCGGCCTGAACGACCTGTCGCTGGACCTCGGCGTGAAGAACCACTTCGCGGTGCTGTGCAGCACGCTGCTGGAAGACGCCTGCGCGACGCTCGTGGCGGCAGGATTCCCCTTCGCCGTCGGCGGCATCGGCCGCGCGCTGGACGCATCGCTGCCGATTCCTTCGGAACTCGTCTACGCGCAATACCCGCGCCTCGGCGCAACCGGCGCGCTGGTGTCGCGCGTGTTCTTCAAGGACCTCCCGCAAGAGCAGTTCGCCCCGGAAGTGACCCGCGCCCGCGAGCGGCTGACTTACTGGTCACAACAGTCCACCAGCAGGCTGCGCGAGGCACGCGAGGAGCTGGATGCGCTGGTGGTTGCCGGCGCGAGCAGGGCCGGCCGGTGAGCCGCACCGCAGCGCCGCCCGCGACCGTGTCGCGCTGGAGCGCCTGTTTCCAGGCGGGCCAACTCGACGAATGCGAGGCGCTGGCGCAGGAGCTTGTCCGCGACTATCCGGACAACGGCAAGGCCTGGCAGCTGCTCGGCATGAGCCGCTTCGCGAGCGGCGACCTCTCCGCAGCACTGACGCAACTGCGCCGCGCCGCAGAGCTGGAGCGCGACGACCGCTCGATCTGGGACAACCTCGGGATCGTGCTGCAGAAATCCGGCGATCACGCCGGTGCACGCGAGGCGTTCAGGACCGCGCTCGCGCTCGCGCCCGCCGCGGCTGGCATCTGGTCGAACGCCGCGGGCAACGAACTGGACGCGGGCAACCCCGCGGCGGCCGAAACGCTGGCGCGCAAGGCGCTCGCCCTCGCGCCGGGCCTCGCTGCCGGCTGGCTGCAACTGGGCAATGCGCTATCGAGGTTGCAGCGTTGCGACGAGGCCGAGGCGGCGCTGCGCGAAGCGCTGCGCATCCAGCCGCGCTATCCCGAAGCGCTGCTCAGCCTGGGCACCGAGCTGGCCGCACAGAATCGCCTGCGCGAGGCATGCACCGCGGCGGAGGCGGCGCTGCGCATCGCCCCGCGATTTTCGCAGGCTCACGTGAACCTGGGCAGCCTGCATGATCGCCTTGGCGACCCGCAGACCGCGCGCGAGCACTATCGTCGCGCCCGCGAGCTCGATCCGCGGAATCTCGGCAGCTGGAGCAGCGAGCTCTACTGCCTGTCGCATGACGCGAGCCTGGATCCGCAACAGGTCTTCCTCGCGCACAGGGCATTTGGCGAACAGGCCGAGGCGCGCTTCGGCACGCACCTGGTACCGCATACGAACGACCGCGATCCGGGGCGCCGGCTGCGCGTGGGCGTCGTGTCCGGCGATTTTCGCGATCATCCGGTGGCGCGTTTCCTGGAACCGGTATGGCGCGAACTGGATCCCGCGCAGGTGCAGCTCTGCGCCTACGACACCGATCCGGCCGGGGATGCCACGGCAACGCGCCTGCGCACCCTGGCCGGATCGTGGACCGACGTTTCCACGCTTTCCGATGACGCCATCGCGGCGCGCATCCGCGCCGACGGCATCGACATACTCATCGACCACTCCGGGCACACGGCCAGGAATCGCCTCGGCGTCTTCGCCCGCAAACCCGCTCCGGTCCAGGTGATGTGGGTCGGCTACCCCGGTACCAGCGGCCTGCGCGCCATGGACTACCGCCTGGTCGATCCGGTGCTGGCGCCGCCGGGAAGGCTCGACCACCTGTTCACCGAACGCCTGGCGTACCTGCCTTCGATGCTGGTATTCGGCAAGCCCGAACAGCTGCCGGAACTGACGCCGTCGCCGCTCGCGCGCAACGGCTACATCACCTTCGGCAGCTTCAACCGGATGAACAAGCTCGGCAACGAGGTGATCGCGCTGTGGGCCGAAATCCTTCGTCACGCCCCGAACGCGCGGCTGCTGATCGGTGCCGTGACAGCGGAGACGGTCGCCGACGCGTTGCGCGCTCGCTTCGTGGCGCACGGCATCACGGCAGGGCGCATCGCCTTCCTGCCGCGCCTCGGCATGGCCGACTACCTCGCGGCGCACGAAGGAATCGACCTGTTGCTGGATGCCTTTCCCTGGGCCAGCGGGACCACTGCCCACTTCGGGCTGTGGATGGGTGTGCCGACGCTGACCCTGGCGGGCCAATCGCTGGTGGCACGCCTGGGTGCGGCGGCGATGTCTGCCGCCGGCCTCGAGCAGTTCATCGCCGAATCGGCTGCGCAGTATGTCGAAATCGCGCTTCGCGCGGCGGCGCAGCCCCGGGAACTGCAGCGCGTCCGCGCCACGCTCAGGGGCCGTCTCGAGGAAGACCGAAACCGGGTCCCGGCACGGGTGGCTCGCGCCCTGGAATTGCGCTTGCGCCAGATGTGGCAGCGCTGGTGCGCCGATCAACCCCCGTGCGTACTCGATTGGAAGGAAGAACAGGAGAATTCATGAGCAACGATGGCATCAAGGACGCGCAAACCGTGGCGGCCGACGGTCGCATGCTGCGCGAGACGATCGACGGCGTCCAATTGCACGAGATGCAGAACATCGTCACCCGCAACGGCATCACCACGGAGGTGGTGCGACCCGAGTGGGACATCGGCCGCCTCGCGATCCATCACATGATCCACGTCGCGCTGCGCCCGCACGCGATCAGCGCGTGGCACTGTCACCACCTGCAGACCGACCGGATCTTCGTCACCGACGGGACGCTTCGCATCGTGCTGTTCGACGACCGCGAGACTTCTCCGACGAAGGGCAAGCTGGACGTGCTGCACCTGGGCCGCATGCGTCCGGCGACGATACTGATCCCGCCCTTCGTCTGGCACGGGATCCAGAACCTGGAGAACCAGCACAGCAGCTTCATCAATTTCTTCGATCGCGCCTATTGCTACCGGGACCCCGACGAGTGGCGCCTGCCCGCGGACACCGACCGCATCCCGTACCGCTTCCCGGCGAGTTGATCCCTCCCGCGCAAACCGGGCGGAATTCAGCCCGGTGCGATCCCGGCGCGGATGCCGGGAGTGTACTCGTCGCACGAGGCGAGCCATGCGACGAAGGGACCCGGGT
>JAGPES010000247.1 GCA_018057015.1 Pseudomonadales bacterium
CAGCGCGCGCTTCGACGAACTGCAGCGCTTGCGCGAGTTGATGAGCCAGATGCGCGCGCGCCGCGACCAGTCGATCACCGGCAGCGGCCACAGCCTGGCGATGGCCGCGGCCTCGAGCCGCATGAGTCCCTCGGCGCTGCTCGGTCACACGCTGTCGGGGCTGGAGGGCATCCGCCGGACCCGCGCGCTCGAGAAATCCTTGCAGTCCGATACCGAACTCGCCGCCTTCGCGGCGCGCCTCGCGCAGTTGCACCAACTGCTGCGCGCCGCGCCGCGCCAGCTGCTGCTGGTCACGGACGCCGACCACACCGCGAGCACCGTCGGCGCGCTCCAGGCCTGCTGGCGCGAAGCCCCCGCTGCCACCGCGGCCGCCCACTTCGCGCTTGCGCCGGTGCGCGCCGGAGTGCGCGAAATCTGGCAGACCAGCACGCAGGTGAACTTCTGCGCCAAGGCCTACCCGACGGTGCCGATGGCTCATCCCGACGCCGCCGCGCTCACCGTGCTGGGCGGCTTCCTGCGCAACGGCTTCCTGCACCGCGCCATCCGCGAACAGGGCGGCGCTTACGGCGGCGGCGCCTCGCACGATGCCGGCATCGCGGCGTTCCGCTTCTTTTCCTACCGCGACCCGCGTAATGGCGCCACGCTGGACGACTTCGACGCCTCGCTCCGGTGGCTGCAGGACACGAAGCACGAGTGGCAGCAGGTCGAGGAAGCGATCCTCGGCGTCATCAGCAGCCTCGACAAGCCGGGCTCACCGGCCGGCGAGGCCAAGAAGCACTTCCACGAGACGCTGTTCGGACGCAACATCGCCGCCCGGCGCGATTTCCGCGCGCGGGTGCTCGCGGTCACGCTGGACGACCTGCTGCGCGTGGGCACCACCTACCTGGACCCGGCGAAAGCCAGCATCGCGGTGGTGACGAACGCCCCGGGCACCGAAGAACTGCGCCGCCACGCGGCGCTCTCCGAAGCCGAGCTGAAGACGCTGTGATCCGCGCGGGCCGTACGCAGCGCGCCCGGCCCGCCGCGCGCGCTCTCTCAGGGTGCTCCCGCCAGTTGCGACGTGGCGAACACATCGCGTCCGGTCGCTTCGCGGTGCATCGCCACGACCGGTCCGATGCCCGTCGCTGCCACAGCCTCGTCGAGCGCGGTGTCGACGCACAGCGCCCAGTCCCGCCGCCGCTCCGGTTCACGGGTCTCGCGCGGTGAGCACACCGCGCGCGCCGCGCCGCGCAGGCGCACGTACAATGTCTGCGCACCCGATGGTACCGACAGGTCCAGATCGCCGTAGGCCACCACGATCGAGCGTGTGACCACGTCGCGACGATCCGTCTGCACCTGCTTCATGGGCCGCTTCGCGGTGCCGCTGACGGTCATGTCTTCCGACGTCCTGTCCGCCTGCGCCGGCACGCCGAGCAAAGCCCCCAGCGTGAGCGCGCAGGCCGTCTGCAACCACAGCTTCTTTTGTCTCTTCATGACATCTCTCCTGTCCTTCCCCTGCATCTTTGTCCTTGTTGTCGCGGTGGCGATGACGTGCGCGTGGTGCACCCGTTTTCGTCCGCCGGCAAACTGGATCACAACCGGGCTGCGAATGCCGGATAGCGACGCAATGATTTCGTGATGGTTCTTGCTGCCTGAAAATCAATCGATTGGAACACCCGCGCCGGTCCGCCCCTCTGGTTGTGAGCGCCGGCCATCACAAATGCGCTGGAATCGGGGCGCAGTTCGGCGCATATTCGTCCTGTCGGTTCGCTGCGGGAGAATACCTGGCGCGCGCGGGCTCTCCGCGGACCCGGCGTGCACAAGGACGGATCGCAATGACACGGCAGATCCGCTTCGGCGGCTGGTGTTTCGATCCTGACACCCATCTGCTGGCGATGGGCGGGGAGAGGCACGTGCTCGAACCGCGCGTGGCGCGCCTGCTCGAATACCTGCTCCTGCATCCCTGCGAAACGCTGAGCCACGACCAGCTCGTCGAGGCCGTGTGGGACGGCCGCGTGGTCTCGGACGAAGCCGTGCGGCGCGCCGTCAGCACGCTGCGCCACGCGCTGGCGGCGGACGGTTCGGACCGCTGCATACGCACGGTGCACAAGAAGGGTTATGTGGCGCTGTTCGATGACCCTGAACCGGAGGCCGCGGCGCCGGCTGCACATTCGACCCCGGAAGCGCCGCAAGGCTATCAACCACCGCCCTGGCAGCGCATTGCGTGGGCGCTAAGCGTCGTGTGCCTGGTCAGCGCGCTGGCGCTCACGCTACCAGAGCATCGTCGCGACAGCACGCCCCTGCCCGAACCGCACACGGCGGCCACGCCAGCGGCACCCACGCTGGCTGTGCTCCCCTTTCTCGACCTCGGCTCCGAACCCGGCAACGACTACCTGTCGCACGGCTTGTCGGAGGAGCTCCTGAACACCCTGGCGCGCCACCAGGGCCTGGATGTCACGGCGCGCGCCTCTGCATTCCGCTTCAGGGACTCGCAGCTGGACGCTCGCGAACTGGGTCGTCGGCTCGGCGTGCGTTATCTGCTGCAGGGCAGCGTGCGCGCGGTGGCGGGGCAGGTGCGCATCGAGGCGCGACTCAGCGATGCGGCGTCCGGAAGGAAGCTCTGGAGCGGAAGCTACGAACGCACGCTGACCGAACTGTTCGCCGTGCAGGAGGAGATCGCCACGGAGGTCGCGCAAGCACTCGAACTGGCGCCGGTCGCCCCGCGGACCGGCAATCCGGGAGCGCACGCGGCAAGCGTCGAACCGCAGCCGGAAATGGCGCTCGCGCTGGCCCAGGAGCGCAGCCCCAGCCACGCACGTGGCTACGAAGCGCTGGCCACGCGGCTGATGGGTATCCCCGGACGCCAGGCCGAGGCGCTGCAGCTGATCGACCGTGCGCTGGCGCTGGACCCGCTGACGCCGCGCAACCACCACACCAAGGCGATCTTCCTCGCACAACTGGGTGATGCCGACGGCGCGGAGGCGCTGGAGCGGCGCGCACTCGAACTCGATCCGCGGTTTCTCCCGGCCCAGCTCTGGCTGGGGAAGCTCGGCGCGATGCGTGGTGAATTCGCGCAAGCCGTCGATCACGGGGAACGTGCGCTGGCAATCGATCCGCGCGCGACCTTCCTGCGTTCGGAACTGGTTCATTTCTACCTGGACGCGGGCGACGACGGGACCGCGCGCCTGGTCGACAGCCCGGCAACACCGAACGGCCGGCTCGCACTGCTGCTCTACGAAGCCAACTGGAACGCAGCGGTGGACTGGATCGACCAGGCCGAGGCTTCCGCGAGCCGGTCCGGGCTCGCAAGCCACCTCGTGTCCTGCGCGCGCCTGCAGCAAGGCCTCGCCACCGGGCGACCGGCGCAGGCCGCCTCGACGCTTGCCGCGGAGCTCGGCTTCGACGGCAACCGCCCCGAGCTGGCGGCGCCAGGGGAATTCCGCGCCTACGCCGACCTCGCTCAGCTGCTGCACGCGAGCGGCGACGAGGCCACCGCCAGGCGCCTGCGGCAACTCGTCGAGGCGGAACTGGACGCACTCGAAGTGGTATCCCCCGGCCAGAGGCGCGTCATCGACGCCAGCCGCGCCGTGCTGCTGGCGCAGGCACGCCGCGACGGGGACGCCGTCGAAGCACTGGAGCGCGCCTATGCGGCGGCGCCACTGCCACTGTGGTGGATACACCTGAAGCATCCGGCCTTCGACGGCCTGCGCGGGCAGTCGCAGTTCCGGGGCCTGGTGGCGCGCGTGCAGGCGCAGCTGGCGACGCAGCGCGAGACGCTCGCGCAGATGCGACGGCGCGGCCTGGTGCCCGATCGAGCGGCTCAGAACCAGCGATAGCGCGACTGCAGGTCGCGGCGCTGCGCGCTGCGATGCGCGGCCAGGCTGCGCGGGCTGACCAGCAGCAGCGACAGCACGAGTCCCGCCGCGAAGCCGCCGGCGTGCGCCCAGAACGCCACGCCCGGGCCGCCGTCGCCCAGCGTGCCGCTAAGCAGCTGCACCAGGAACCAGTAGCCGAGCATGAACATCGCGGGCACCGCTATCGTGGTGACGTAGAGGCCCAGGAAGATCAGCGTGTGCACGTGAGCCCGCGGGTACATGCGCGCGTAGGCGCCGAGCACACCGCCGATGGCCCCCGAGGCGCCAACCATCGGCACCGTGCTGGAGGGGTCGGTCGCCACCTGCGCGCCGGCGGCGGCCAGCCCCGAAAGGAGGTAGAACAGCACGTAGCGCGGCGTGCCCATCACGTCCTCGACGTTGTCGCCGAACACCCACAGGAACCACATGTTGCCGATGATGTGGAACCAGCCGCCGTGCATGAACATCGAGCTCAGCAGGTTGAACCAGTTGCCGTCGCCGTCGACCACGCAGGCAAGCCGGGGGCTGAGCGGAACCTGGAAACCCGCCGGCACGAGGCCGAGCAGGTCGGCCGGGATCAGCCCGTGCAGGCACAGCGAGCGCGCCAGCGCGCGCTCGGCGCCGAAACCCTGGACGAAGAACCACACGAAGACGTTGAGCGCGATGATCAGCACCGTGCCGAGCGGCCAACGCAGGCGCACGTTGTCGTCGTAGAGCGGGAACATGCAGCCGCTACACCGCCACGCCGAACAGTCGGCCGACCACCGCCGTGAGCCCCATCGCGAACGCCCCCCAGAACGCGACCCGCATCGCTCCCCTGGCAATCGAGGCGCCACCGGCATGCCCCGCCAGTCCGCCGAAGATCAGGAGCGCAACGAGCGAGGTCGCCGACGACACCCCGGCCACCCGGTCGGCGGGCGCGGCGAGCGCGCCCAGCAGGGGAATGACGGCCCCGGCGCAGAAGGCGGCAGCGGAGGCGACGGCGGCCTGCACCGGGCGGGCGCGCAGCGTCTCGGTGATGCCGAGCTCGTCGCGCGCGTGCGCGGCGAGCGCGTCGCCGGCCGTGAGTTGCAATGCCACCTGGCGTGCCAGCGACTCGTCGAGACCGCGGCCGACGTAGATCGCGGCCAGCTCGGCCAGTTCGCGCTCGGGTTCGGTCTCGAGCTCGCTGCGTTCCCTGGCCATGTCGGCGGTTTCGGTATCGGCTTGCGATTGCACCGATACGTACTCCCCGGCCGCCATCGACATTGCGCCTGCAACCAGGCCGGCCACGCCGGTCAGCAGGAGGCTGTCCTTCGGCGCGCCGGACGCAGCGACACCGACGACCAGGCTGGCCACGGAAATCGTGCCGTCGTTGGCACCGAGCACCGCGGCACGCAGCCAGCCGATGCGATCGCTGCGGTGGAATTCACGGTGCCTCTGCGCCATGCGGCTCACTCCCGGGGATCGGCATCCGACAGCGCATACCGGACCTGCTCCAGCGTGAACCCGCGCCGCTGCAGCTGCCGCGCCACGCGCTGCCAATCGGCAGCGGAGGCGGGCTTTTCCTCGCCGAAACGGCGCTGCTTCCAGGCGCGCGCCAGTTCGTGCCAGTTGCGCGAACGCGCGTCCACCGCTGCCTCCGCCAACTCCGTAGTGACGCCGCATTGCTCGAGTTCGCGCAGGATCCTCAGC
>JAGPES010000246.1 GCA_018057015.1 Pseudomonadales bacterium
GTGCTGTGCATCGACGACGCCGCGGTGGCCTCGATCGTCCCCGACGTCACGCGCCACGTGATCACCTACGGCGAGTCGGAGCACGCCGATTACCGCCTGTGCGATTTCAGCCAGCGCGAGGGCAGCTCGGAGTTCACGGTGCATCGTCCCGGCGGGCGCGCGCCGCTGCGGCTGCGGCTGGGTTTGCCCGGGCGCCACTACGCGCTGAACGCCACGGCGGCGGTCGCGGTGGCCACCGACGACAGCATCGCGGACGCGGCCATCGTGCGCGGCATCGCCGGCTTCCAGGGCGTCGGGCGGCGTTTCGAGAACCACGGCGAACAGCCCTGCCGCGGCGGCAGCTTCCTGCTGGTCGACGACTACGGGCACCACCCCACCGAGGTCGCGGCGAACCTCGCCGCGGTGCGCGCGGGCTGGCCGCAGCGCCGCCTGGTGATGGTGTACCAGCCGCACCGCTACTCGCGCACCCGCGAGCTCTACGAGGACTTCGTGCGCGTGCTGTCGCAGGTCGACGTGCTGGTGCTGCTCGACGTGTACCCGGCCGGCGAGGAGCCGATTCCCGGCGCCGACGGGCGCAGCCTCAGCCGCAGCATCCGCCAGCGCGGCAAGCTGGACCCGATTTTCGTCGAGGACGTGCATGACGTGATGGACGTGCTCGATACGGTGCTGCAGCCCGGCGACTTCCTGCTGCTGCAGGGCGCGGGCAGCGTGGGCAGGCTGGTCGCCGAGGTGCTGGCCCGGACGATCGGGGGGGATGCGCGGACATGAGGCGTTTCGATGTCGACAGGGCGGCGCTGCGCGGGCCGGTGGCCGTGCTGATGGGCGGCACCTCGGCCGAGCGCGAGGTCTCGCTGGAGTCGGGCCGCGCGGTGCACGCGGCGCTCGCGCACCGCCTCGACGGCGTGCTCGCGATCGATGCCGGCGCCGATGTGCTCGGGCGCCTCATCGCGGCCGGTGTCGCGCACGTGTTCATCGCGCTGCACGGTCGCGGCGGCGAGGACGGCACGATGCAGGGCGCGCTGCAGACGCTCGGCATCAGCTACACCGGCAGCGGCGTGCTGGCCTGCGCGCTCGCGATGGACAAGCTGCGCTGCAAGCGCTTCTGGCAGGCCGAGGGGATCGCGACGCCTGACTTCGCGGTGGCGGATGCCGCCGCGGACTATGACGCACTGGCCGCGCGCCTCGGACAGCGCCTGATCGTGAAGCCGGCCAGCGAAGGATCGAGCATCGGCATCACGCCGGTCGACGACGCCGCGGGGCTGCGCGCGGCCGTCGCGCTGGCGAGCGGCTACGACAGCTGCGTGCTGGTCGAGCGCCGCATCATGGGTCCGGAATACACGGTCGCGATCGTCGACGGCGAGATCCTGCCGTCGATACGGCTCGAGACGCCGCGAACCTTCTACGACTACGAGGCCAAGTACCGGCTCGACACCACGCGCTACCTGTGCCCGTCGGGGCTGGACGCCGCGGACGAGCAAGCACTGGCCGCGCTCGCCGCGCGCGCCTTCGACAGCCTTGGCTGCAGCGGGTGGGGCCGGGTCGACGTGATGCGCGATGCCGACAGCGGCGAGTTCGCCGTGCTCGAGGTGAACACCGCGCCGGGGATGACCAGCCACAGCCTGGTGCCGATGGCGGCACGCGCCGTGGGCATCGGCTTCGACGACCTGGTGGTGCGCATCTTCAATGCCAGCCTCGCGGGCGCGGCCCGCGGCGGAGCCGCCCGGTGAGCGCGCTGCTGCTGCGCATGTCGGGTAGCGCGAGCGCACGGCGCGGCGCGACCCGTCGTGGCGCACAGCCGCGCGGCGCGCGCGCAGCATGGCTGGTGCCGGCGCTGATCGTCGCGCTGCTGCTGGCGGCCGGAGAGATGGGATTCAGTGCGCTGCGCGAGGTGGCCAATGTGCCGATCAAGCAGGTGACGGTGAACGGGGACCTGCGCTTCCTCGACAGGGCGGAAGTCGAGGCGATCATGCTGCCGCACCTCGGCACGGGCTATTTCATGGTCGATCTGGCGGGGATCCGCGACGACCTCAAGCGGCTGCCGATGGTGCACGAGGTCACCGTGCGCCGCGCCTGGCCCGACCGCCTGATGGTGTTCATCACCGAGCAGGTGCCGGTGCTGCGCTTCGGCGAGGACGCCTACCTCAATCCATACGCCGAGGTATTCCGCCCGGCCGCCGACCTGCCCGGACTGGAACTGCCGCAGGTCGCGGGGCCCGCGGGCAGCGAGAAGCTGCTGCTCGACCGTTTCGATGTGTTCACCGAGCTGCTCGAGCCATCGGGCCTGCGCATTGCGCGGCTCGCCCTCGACGGCAAGCACGCCTGGCGCATCACGCTCGGCAACGGCAGCGAGGTGCTGCTCGGCAGGCGCGAGGTGGAGCAACGGGCGCGCATCGTGTCGCGACTGCTCGCCGGCGACTGGGCGGCGGACCGCGATCGCATCGAGCGACTGGACATGCGTTACAGCAATGGCGTGGCGGTGGCGTGGAAGGGCGAACCGCCCAGGGCGCCACGCCCCGATGGCGCGGCGGCGAGGAACACGGTTCCCGCTGCGCCCCCGCCGATTCACTGAATGGGGAGAGCAATGAGCGGAAAGATGATCGTTGGCCTCGATATCGGCACCTCGAAGGTGGTCGCGATCGTGGGCGAGGTGGCGCCCGAGGGCACGCTGAAGATCGTGGGCCTAGGATCGCACGCCTCGCGCGGCCTGAAGAAGGGCGTGGTGGTCAACATCGAGTCCACCGTGCAGTCGATACAGCGCGCCGTGGAGGAGGCCGAGCTGATGGCGGGCTGCCAGATCCACTCGGTCTACGCCGGGATCGCGGGCAGCCACATCCGCAGCCTCAACTCCCACGGCATCGTCGCGATCCGCGATCGCGAGGTCTACGCCCACGACGTGGAACGCGTGATCGACGCCGCGCAGGCCGTCGCGATTCCGGCCGACCAGAAGATCCTGCACATCCTGCCGCAGGAATACGTGATCGACAGCCAGGAGGGCATCAAGGAGCCGCTGGGCATGTCGGGCGTGCGGCTCGAGGCCAAGGTGCACGTGGTGACCTGCGCCGTCAACGCCTCGCAGAACATCGAGAAGTGCATCCGCCGCTGCGGGCTCGAGGTGGAGGAGATCATCCTCGAGCAGCTGGCCTCGAGCTACGCGGTGCTGACCGACGACGAGCGCGAGCTCGGCGTCTGCCTGGTCGACATCGGCGGCGGTACCACGGACATCGCGATCTTCACCGAGGGTGCGATCCGCCACACCGGCGTGATCCCGATTGCCGGCGACCAGGTCACCAACGACATCGCGATGGCGCTGCGCACGCCGACGCAGTACGCCGAGGAGATCAAGATCCGCTACGCCTGCGCGCTGGCGCAGCTCGCCGGCGCGGACCAGACCATCAAGGTGCCCGGAGTCGGCGAGCGCGGCGCGCGTGACCTCTCGCGCCAGGCGCTGGCCGAGGTCGTCGAGCCGCGCTACGACGAACTGTTCACGCTGGTGCAGGCCGAGATCCGCCGCAGCGGCTTCGAGGACGTGCTCGCCGGCGGCATCGTCCTGACCGGCGGCACCGCGAAGATGGAAGGCGTGGTCGAGCTCGCCGAGGAGATCTTCCACATGCCGGTGCGCATCGGGGCCCCCGCAGGCGTGCAGGGCATGCTCGATATCGTGAAGAACCCGATCTATTCCACCGCCGTGGGACTGCTGCTGTTCGGCGTCAAGCAGTACACGGCCAACGCAGGCGTCAAGGAGCCCCCGGGGCGGGGGCTCGTGAAGAAGATGAAGCAGTGGTTCCAGGGCAATTTCTGATTTTCCAACGATCGTTCAACCTCAGAGGGTGATAGCCATGTTCGAACTCGTAGACAACGTAGCGCAGAGCGCAGTCATCAAGGTCGTCGGCGTGGGCGGAGGCGGCGGCAACGCCGTGAAGCACATGATCGGCGGCGCGGTCGAAGGCGTGGAGTTCATCTGCGCCAACACCGATGCGCAGGCACTCTCCGACATTTCCTCCCGCACCGTGCTGCAGCTCGGATCGGGCATCACCAAGGGCCTGGGCGCGGGGGCGAACCCGGAAATCGGCCGCCAGGCGGCGCTCGAGGACCGTGACCGCATCGCCGAGGTGCTCACGGGCGCCGACATGGTGTTCATCACCGCCGGCATGGGCGGCGGCACCGGCACGGGGGCTGCGCCGATCGTGGCGGAGGTGGCCAAGGAGCTCGGCATCCTCACGGTGGCCGTGGTCACGCGTCCGTTCAAGTTCGAGGGCAAGAAGCGCGCGGCGATCGCCGACGAGGGCCTGATGGAACTGCAGCAGCACGTCGACTCCCTGATCACGATCCCGAACGAGAAGCTGCTGAGCGTGCTCGGCAAGAACACCAGCCTGCTCGATGCGTTCAAGGCGGCCAACGACGTGCTGCTGGGAGCGGTACAGGGCATCGCCGACCTGATCATCCGTCCCGGCATGATCAACGTCGACTTCGCCGACGTGCGCACCGTGATGTCCGAGATGGGCATGGCGATGATGGGCACCGGCGTGGGCCGCGGCGAGAACCGCGCGCGCGAGGCGGCCGAGGCGGCCATCCGCAGCCCGCTGCTCGAGGACATCAACCTGCAGGGCGCGCGCGGGATCCTGGTCAACATCACCGCCGGCCCGGACCTCTCGCTCGGCGAGTTCGAGGAGGTCGGCGACACGGTCGAGGAGTTCGCCTCCGACACCGCGACCGTGGTGGTCGGCACCGTGATCGATCCCGACATGAACGGCGAGATCAAGGTGACCGTGGTGGCCACCGGGCTCGGCGAGATCCGCAAGGACCGGCCGGTCAAGGTGATCGACAACACGCTCGGTGGCGGACTGGCCGCGGGGCAGCCAAACTACCGCGACCTCGACAAGCCCGCGGTCGGGCGCCGCCAGGCCGGCACGCGCGAGATCGCCGAGCGCCCGCAGATGGCGGCAGGCGCGGAACGCGATCTCGATTATCTCGACATCCCGGCGTTCCTGCGCCGCCAGGCGGACTGAGGATCGCCGTGGAATCCCCCGCTCCCCGTCACGGGGAGCGGGGGCCCGTGCGCCGCGGTGCCTCGGGCGCCGGGCGGTACAATTTGGCAATTTTGCCGATGCTGTGGCATATTCGCCCCCGTCTGCTAGTCGACTCGGCCGCCAGGTCGATCAAAAAACAAGCAACCCGGATCTGGTGCCGCCGCATGAGAATGATTTTGCCTCGGGATCTTGCGCCCGCTTCACGCACCCTGGCCCTGGTTTCCCGCAGGGCGTGGGCCGTGCCGCTGCTGTTCGTCGTCTGCGTCGCCGCTGCCGGGTTGGGTGGCTACCGGCTCGCGCTGGCGCAGGCCGGTGAGCTGCCCGCGGATGTGGTGGCGGTCTGGAACACGGAGCTGTCCGCGCTCGCGGCACGCACCGAGGAACTGCACGAGAGCACGGAGCGTGAAGGGCGCGCCTACGCCACGCGCGTGGCCGCGCTGCAGGCGCGCTTGCTGCGCATGGAGGCGGTCGGCGAGCGCC
>JAGPES010000248.1 GCA_018057015.1 Pseudomonadales bacterium
GACATTGGCTACATCGGCCGCGGCAAGGTCGACGCGCACTGTCGGGTGTGCATCGACGACGACCACCCCTGGCGATGGTTCGACCGTACTCCGTCGGATCCGTCCCGTCTGGCGGCATTCGATGTGCAGTTGCGCGAAGACGCGGACCCGCGCGGCCACGTGGTCGTAGCCTGCATCGGGCGCAAGTCGGTCGCCATGCTCGGCCTGGAGCGCTGGAACGACATGGCGGCCAAGCGGGTGCGCCAGCGCTTTCCCGGCGTCGAGATTATCCGCCGGGAAAAGCCGTCGAGCCGGTATGCCCCCGTCGCGCCGATCGAGCAACTGCTCCGTGGCGCCCGGCTGCTGGTGTGCCGGCACAGCAACTGCGCCATCGACGCGGCGATCGCTGGCGTGCCGTTCGAGTGCGAGGACGGAGCGGCCTATTGGCTGGCGCAGCGCGACTTCACGCCGGAGAACCGGCTCGACTTCCTGCGCCGGCTCTGCTGGTGGCAATGGCGCCATGACGAGGCGCCGCAAGCGTGGGCATTCATCAAGGAGATGCTGTGCGACTGAACATCGGCTGCGGCCGCCATGTGCTGGACGGCTGGACGAACATCGATGTGCAGCGCTCGGCGCTGGCCAAGCGCCCGCCGGAGATCCTGTGCGATGCGCGCGAGATCCCGCTGCCCGGGGAGTGCGCCGACGAGATCCAGGCCATCCACCTGTGGGAGCACTTCTACCTGTGGGAGTGCGACGCCCTGCTCGCGGAGTGGCGGCGATTGCTGAAGCCCGGCGGCACGCTCGCGCTCGAGCTGCCCAACCTGGTGAAGTGCGCGCAGAACATCGTCGATGACCGCATGAAGGGCGGCAAGGACGTGGACCAACTTGGCATGTGGGGGCTCTACGGCGACCCGCGCGAGGAAGATCCGTACATGTGCCACCGCTGGGCATGGTCGCCCAAGACGCTGCGCAAGTTCCTCCAGGAGCGCGGCTTTCGCGATGCGCGCGAGCACCCCACGCAGTGGCACCCTGCCGGGCGGGAGCACCGCGACATGCGCATCGAGGCGATCAAGGCATGACGCTGCGCGTCTACGTCGGGTACGACCCGCGCGAAATCTACGCCTACAGCGTGGCGTGCGCCTCGCTGCGCCGGCGCGCCAGCGGAAACGTGATGATCACGCCGCTGGAAATCAACGCGCTACGCCGGCAAGGGCTACTCACCCGTCCGGTGGATGCGCGCGGGCAGATGTATGACCTGCACAGCCAGGCGCCGCAGTCCACCGAGTTCGCGGTCTCGCGATTCCTGGTGCCGATGCTGGCCCAGACCGGGCCGGCGCTGTTCGTGGACTGCGACATGCTGTTCCAGGCCGATGTCGCCGAGCTGTTCGCGCTGTTCGACCCGCGCTACGCCGTGCAGGTGGTGCAGCACGAGCACCACCCGCAGCGCCAGACCAAGATGGACGGCGCCGCGCAGACGGTGTACCGGCGCAAGAACTGGTCGAGCGTGATGCTGTGGAACTGCGACCACCCGGGCAACCGCCGGCTCAGCCTGTGGGACGTCAACCACCGCCCGGGCCGCGACCTGCACGCGCTGTACTGGCTGGCCGATGCCGAGATCGGCGCGCTGCCACCCGAGTGGAACTGGCTGGTCGGCGAGCAGGAAAAGCCGGCGGACGTGAAGCTCGCCCACTACACCAACGGGGGGCCGTGGTTTCCGAACTGGGAGCCGAGCCCTTACGACGATCTGTGGCTGGAGGAATCACGCCGTGGCGGTTGAATCGTTCCGGGTCGAAGGGCTGAAGGGCGTGCTCGACACGCTGAAGCAGCTGCCGCCCGAGCTGGTCAGCAAGAACGGCGGGCCGGTTAGATCGGCGCTGCGCAAGGCCGCGGTGCTGATCCAGAAACAGGCGCAGGCGAATGTGCAGGCGATCATGGATACGCCCAACGCCGGCGGCATGCCCTCGGAGTCCACGGGGCTGCTGCTGAAGAACATCGTCGCGCAACGCATCAAGCCGCCGCGCGGGCAGAGGGGCGAGCGCTTCATGGTGCGGGTGCGCAAGAAGCGCTACGACGGCGGCGCCGACTGGAAGCCGCGCAGCACCGCGCAGATCGGCGCGCTGCTCGAGCAAGGCACCGAAACCCGCCAGGCCATGCCCTGGATGCGCCCGGCCTTCGAGTCGAAAAAGGCGGAAGCGGTGTCCGTGTTCGAGCGCGAGCTCCCGGCCGCCATCGACCGCATCGTCAAAAAGCTCGCCAAGCAGAACGGGGTGGCCTGATGTATCCGCCCATCTACACGCTGCTGAGCGCAGACAGCCAGGTCGCGCCCTGGGTGGGCACGCGGATCTACCCGCATGGCAAGGCACCGCAGCGCGTCACTGCGCCCTATGTGACGTGGGACGTGATGGGTGGCACGCCGGATAACACGCTCGGCGAGGCGCCGCTCTCGGATAGCTACGTGGTGCGCGTGCGCCTGTGGTCCGAGCACGGCGATGCGGTGGATGTGTTCGCCATCGGCGCGGCGATCCGCGACTGCCTCGAAGCCGAGGCGCACATGGAATCCTCGCCCGTCACCGGGCGGGACGAAGAAACGCTGCGGCACTCGCTCGAGATGCAGTTCCGCTTCTGGGTGGATCGCAATCCCGCATCCATCTGAACCCTTTGCCGCCGGCGTTACGGCGGGTAACAGCTCCGCGCGCGTGCGCGTTTTTCAACTGTAGGAGATCGATATGACTGCTGGAACTCTGAGAACCAAGGGCACGCGCCTGTACTTCGCCACGCCCACCGACGCATCCTCGCAGGATGCCGACGGCATCACCATCAAGTACGTGCTGTGCGCAACCGGCGTGCAGGGCTTGGGCGGTGCGGCCGACCAGGTCGACATCACCTGCCTCGATTCCGCCGAGCGCGAATACGTGCAGGGCATGGCGAACCCCGGCCAGGTGACGGTGCCGTTCAACATGATCCCCTCGGCCGGATCGCACCAGGCGCTGCTCGCGCTGCAGGCGAGCGGCGACGTGATCAGCTGGATGATCGCCTTCTCCGACGCCACCACGGCCGGCACGGTGCCGGTAGCGGTCGACTCCAGCCAGCGGCTGGTATCGGCCGGCCCGACCACCGCCGAGTTCCTCGGCTACGTCAGCGATGTCACCATCGACGTGCAGACCAACGAGATCGTCCGCGGCTCGCTGGTCGTACAGCGCTCGGGCGCCATCAACTGGGACTGGCCCGCCATCACGTCCTGACCTTACTGAACGGCGAATTCTGAACGGCGAAAAGAATCCGGCCCCGTTGGCTCTGTGCTGTCTCGCCGCGGCGCATCCAGCGGGTGTCCGGTTCCGAGGAAGGGAACGTGGGATATTTTGCAGACCTGATCGACGATGGCCTGATCGAGCGCCCGCTCGAGGTGAAGGGCAAGACGAAGCCAACCTGGTGGCGCCAGCTCACCGCCGGCCAGCGCGTGGAACTGCTGCGCGGGCAGGTGGTGAAGAGCGACGGCATCATGGAGATGGAGCTCTCGGCCAACGCCGAGCGCAACCACCGCCTCGTGCTGATGACGCTGTGCGATGAGTCCGGCGTGCCGGTTTACAAGTCGCTGAAGGACGTGCAGGCCGAACCGTCCTGGCTCATCGATGCCCTGGTGCGCCTGGCCAACGAGGTCAACAAGGACGAGGGAAACGGCTAGACCTCGCGGACCCGTGGCAGCGTTACCTGGTGCGCCTGTCGCTCCTGATGCGCTGCCCGCTCCACGAGGTGCTTGCCTGGCCGCTGTGGGTGGTGCATGCCTACGCGGATTTCCTGGCGCGCGAGCCCGCCACCGAGGACCGCCTCGAGGTGATGCTCGCGCAGCTCGCCGCGCAGTACGGTGCGGTGCACCGCGCGCAGGGCGCCCCGGTGCCGCGCATCAACGACTTTCTGCTCTACCGCGACGCCTGGGCCGATGCGGACGCCGATGACTCCGACTACTCCGCCGTCGACCGCGAAATCATGAGGCAGCTCCACCGATGAAGATCAGCGTCATCCTCGAAGCGCTTACCGGCGGCTTCGAGACCGACATGAAGCGCGCCGCCAAGGCCAGCGAGAAGGCCTTCGCGCAGATGAAGAAAGACGCGCAGGCATCGAACGTCGCCATCGGGAAGGTGTTCACCGCCGCGGCGGTTGCCGGGTCTGCCGCCGTCATTGGGCTTGGTGTGGCCGTGAAGTCGGCCGTCAACGAGATGGACAAGCTCTCGAAGACCGCGCAGAAGGTCGGCGTCACCACGGAAGCGCTGAGCGCGCTGCAGTACGCCGCGGAGCTGGCCGACGTCGACATCGGGCAGCTGCAGGGCGGCATGACGCGCCTGGTGAAGGCGCAGGCCGAGGTCGCGAAGGGCAGCGAAGAGCAGGCGGCGCTGTTCCAGGCGCTGGGCGTCCAGGTGCTGAACGCCGACGGCTCGCTGCGCAACGCCGGCGACGTGATGGCAGACATCGCCGACAAGTTCGCGGCCATGGAGGACGGTGCGGAGAAGACCGCGCTGGCCGTGCAGATCTTCGGCCGCGCGGGCGCTGACCTGATCCCGCTGCTCAACGGCGGCGCGCAGGGCTTCCGCGATGCCGCCAACGAGGCCAAGGCCTTCGGGCTGATCGTCTCCACGGAGGCGGGCAAGGCCGCCGAGGAGTTCAACGACAACATCACCCGCATGGGCAATGCCATGCAGGGCGCGGGCATCCAGCTCGCCACCGAGCTGCTGCCGGTGATGAACGAGCTGTCCGGTCGCGTGGTCGGCATGGCCAAGGATCCGGCGTTCCAGAACGAGCTGGCCGATGCGATCCGGATCATCGGCGAGGTCGCCATCGATGCCGCGCAGGGCATCGTGACGATGGTCAACGTGCTCGGCTTCCTGTGGGACGAGGCGAAACAGTTCGTTGGCATCGTGGACGCCGATGATCTGGTGCGCCAGTACGAGAAGCTCGACGGGCTACGCGGCCAGCTGGCCGGCATGGAAGCGGGGCGCATGGGGCAAACCCCGGAAGCGGGCCGCCTGCGCGACGAGATCAAGGCCGTCGAGGACACCATCGCCGCGCAGGAAAAACTCGTCAACACCCGCGCGCGCGTTGATTCCGAGCTCTCCCCGATCGACACCTCCGGCATCCCCGATCGCAAGCGCCTGCCCGCCAGCGGGTCAGTGTTCTCCGGCATGGGCAAGGCCAGCGGCGCAGCGCAGAAGGGCACCAGCTACCGCGACGCGGTCATGTCGCAGAACGACGACCTGATGCGCGAGATGGAAGACGCCGCCCGCGAGCAGCAGATGCTGTACGAGGACGTGCAGCGCACCAAGTTCAACCTGATGGGCGAGGAAGAACAGGCCCTGGCACGCCTGCAGGCCGAGTACATCAACCTGCAGAATGCGGTGGCCGCCGGCGCCATCACGCAGGAAGAAGCGCTCAGCGTCTCGGCCGACCTCGCGGCGCAGTGGGCCGAGGAGCAGCAGGCCTACCACGAGCAGGCGCTCGGCTGGCTCTCGGCCGGCCTGCTCACGGAAGAGG
>JAGPES010000249.1 GCA_018057015.1 Pseudomonadales bacterium
TGCCGGTCCACAGCAGCAGCGCCGCGCCAAGCAGTATCGCCAGCGTCGAGACCTCGCCGATCGAACCCTGCATCTGCCCGAGGAAGGCCTGGGTCCAGCTGAGCTGTTGCGTGATCGCCTCGAGCCCGCCGGCGGCACCCAGCGACAGCGCGGTGGCACCACTGAAACCGTCGACCGCGGTCCACACGGTGTCCCCCGAAAGCTCGGCCGGGTAGGCGAAGAACAGGAAGGCGCGGCCGACCAGCGCCGGGTTCAGGAAGTTCTTGCCGGTGCCGCCGAACACCTCCTTGCCGATGACCACGCCGAAGCTGATGCCGAGCGCGACCTGCCACAGCGGGATGTCCGGGGGCATCGTCAGCGCGAACAGGATGGAGGTCACGAAGAAACCCTCGTTGACCTCGTGCCCGCGCACGGAGGCGAACAGGATCTCCCACGCGATGCCCACCGCGAAGGTCACGACGTAGATCGGCAGGAAATAGCAGGCGCCGTGCCAGAAGCAGTCCCAGATGCTGTTGGGGTCGTAGCCCGCCGCGAGCCCGATCAGCCAGCCGTGCCAGTCGCTCTTGGCCGCGATGTCCATCGCGGCCATCGCCGTGTTGGCCTGGTAGCCCACGTTGTACATGCCCCAGAACATCGCCGGGAACACCGCGATCCACACCGTGATCATCACGCGCTTGAGGTCGATGCCGTCGCGCACGTGGGCGCCGGTGCGCGTGACGCTGGCCGGCGCGAACAGGAAGGTGTCGAGGGCCTCGTAGAGCGGAAACAGCTTGTGGAAACGCCCGCCCTGCTCGAAATGCGGCTCGACGCGGTCGAGCATTTGCCGCAACGCTTTCATGTCAGGCCTCCGATTCGATGCGGGTGAGGTTGTCCCGGAGAATCGGGCCGAACTCGTACTTGCCCGGGCAGACGTAGCTGCACAGCGCGAGGTCCTCCTCGTCGAGCTCCAGCGCGCCCAGCTTGACCGCGGTCTCGACGTCGCCCACCACCAGCGACTTGAGCAGCGGCGTGGCGAGCACGTCGAGCGGCATGACCTTCTCGTAGGCGCCGATCGGCACGATCGCACGCGGGCTGCCGTTGGTCGAGGTGTCCATCGCGAAGCGCTTGCCGCCGAGGAAGCGCGACAGGTAGATGCCCATCACGGAGTGGCGGTCGACACCCGGGGACATCCAGCCCATGAAGCGCCGCTCGCGGCCCTCGGGCAGCACCGAGACCTGGGTGTGGTAGCGACCGAGGAAGGCGAGCGCGCCGTGGGCGCGGCGTCCGCCGAGCACGCTGCCGCTGATGACACGCTGCTCGCCGGGCGCGAGCTCGCCGGCGCAGAGCTCCTCGGTGCTGGCGCCGAGGACGGTGCGCAGCAGCCGTGGCTTCACCACGCCGGGGCCGGCGAGCGCGACGACGCGCTCGCTCGGGAGCCGGCCGCTGGTGAACAGGCGACCGATCGCGGCCACGTCCTGGTAGCCGATGCTCCAGACCGTCTTGTGCTCGTGCACCGGGTCGAGGAAATGGATGTGCGTGCCGGCGAGCCCCGCGGGATGAGGACCGCCGAACTCCTGGTGCGCCACGCGCGCATTCTCGACGCGCGGCAGCGCGGCGCCGGCCCGCCCGACCACGTGGACCTTGCCGTCGGTCAGGGCGGCGAGCAGCTGCACGCCGTGGCGGAAATGCTCCTCCTGCCCGGCCAGCACGACCAGCGGATCGGCGGCGAGCGGATGGGTGTCGATGGCAGTCACGAAGATCGCGTGCGGCACCGTCGCGGGCGCCGGGACCTTGCTGTAGGGACGCGTGCGCAGCGCCGTCCACAGGCCCGCGGCGGTGAGGTTGTCGCGCACCTGCTCGCGCGTCAGCGAGGCCAGCGCGGCGGCATCGTAGCGGGCGAATTCGCGCTCCTCGCTGCCGTCGACGTCGATCACGACCGAGAGCAGCACGCGCTTGGGGCCGCGATTGATCGCGGCGATCGTGCCGGCGGCCGGCGCCGTGTAGTGCACGCCCTCGGTCTTGCGATCCGAGAACAGCAGCTGCCCCCTGGCCACGCGATCCCCGGCCTTCACGGCCATGGTCGGCTTCATGCCGTGGTAATCGGGGCCCAGCACCGCGACGGTGCGAACCCTGGGTCCGTCATGGACGCGCTGCTCCGGCTGTCCGCTGATCGGCAAATCCAGTCCCCGACGTATCGAAATCATCATCTTCCCGCCAAGCCGTCGCCAGAAATTGCTCCGGGCGCTGCAAGCGCCCGGACCCCGTCTGCCCGCATCGTCAATCGGAACGCGGCCAGTTCCAGGCCACCGTCGTCGCCGCCGGGTACACGGCATAGTGCACGCCGGCCACGTGCTCCAGCACGCGGTGCACCTGGCACGCATAGCCGAACTCGTTGTCGTACCACAGGTAGAGGATCGCGCTGTTGCCCTGCACGATCGTGGCCTGCGCGTCGTGGATGCAGGCGGCACGGGAGCCGACGAAATCCGAGGACACCACTTCCGGCGAGGCCGTGTAGTCGATCTGGCGGCTGAGCGGCGAGTGCAGCGAGGCCCAGCGCATGAACTCGTTGACCTCCTCGACCGAGGTCGGACGCTTCAGCGTGAGGTGGAGGATCGCCATGGAGACGTCGGGCACCGGCACGCGGATCGCGTTGCCGGTGAGCTTGCCCGCCATCGAGGGCAGCACCTTGGCCACGGCGCTGGCGGCACCGGTCTCGGTGAGCACCATGTTCAGCGGCGCGCTGCGGCCACGGCGGTTGTTCTTGTGGAAGTTGTCGATCAGGTTCTGGTCGTTGGTGTAGGCGTGCACGGTCTCGACGTGGCCCGAGACGATGCCGAACTGGTCGTCCATGGCCTTCAGGGCCGGCACGATCGCGTTGGTGGTGCACGAGGCCGCCGTGATGATGCGGTCGGCTTCGCTGATGTCGCCCTCGTTGACGCCGTAGACGATGTTCTTAAGCGCACCCTTGCCCGGCGCGGTGAGGATCACCTTCGAAACGCCCCTGGCCTGCAGGTGGCGCGACAGTCCGGCCTCGTCGCGCCATTTGCCGGTATTGTCGATCACGATCGCGTCGTCGATGCCGTAGGCCGTGTAGTCGACGGTCTCGGGCGCGTCGGCATAGATGAGCTTCACCTCGTTGCCGTTGGCGATGAAGGAGCCGTTCTCCTCGTCGACGCGAATCGTGCCGTTGAAGGAACCGTGGATCGAGTCGCGTCGCAGCAGCGCCGCGCGCTTGACCAGGTCATCGTCGCTGGAGCGGCGCACCACCACCGCCCGCAGGCGCAGCACGTCGCCGCCGCCGGTCTTCTCGATCAGCAGCCGCGCCATCAGCCGGCCGATGCGGCCAAAGCCGTAGAGCACCACGTCGCGCGGCGCGGCGACCGGCTTCGCGGTGCTGCCAATCAGCCCGTGCAGTTCCTTGCGCAGGAAGGCCTCGGCCGAGACACCCTCGGCGCGCGGACCCGCGGCATAGGCGACGCTGAGGCGGCCGATATCGACGTGACCGGTACCGAGCTCGAACCGGCCCAGCGCCTCGACCAGCGGCCAGGTTTCGAACTCGGAGAGCTCGTTCTGCTCTACCTGGCGCACGAAGCGGTGGATCTTCATGATGTCCAGCACGGACTGCGACACCAGCGAGCGGCCGTAGACGTAGACCTTGACGTTCTGCTCACGATAGAGCCTGCCCACGACGGGGATCATCGCTTCCGCGAGCGCTTCGCGCTGTTTCCAGTCGGTGAAGTAGTCCGCCGGCTTCGGTCGCTTGCGATCGGGTGTCATCATGGGCCTCGGATAATGCATTGAGACGGGTTGCGACGGGGTCCGGAACCTTCTAACTCCCCCCGGCGGCGGCGTATTATGGGCACTCGTCGCGGCCGCCGCAACAAAGCGGTGCGCGTCCCCTGTTTCCCTGGCCTGGCACCCGCATGAACACATCCCTGCTGTCGCCCCCGCGGGCGCGTCCCGGCGACCACCTGCGCTGGGGCGGACTGATTCCCGGCGCCGACGCGCTGGCGCTGGCGAGCGTGGCGCGCGAGCACCCCGGCACCGTGGTCATCCTCACGGCCGGCAGCGCCACGGCCGAGCGCATCGAGTCGGACCTGCGGTTCTTCCTCGCCGGAACGGGCGCCGCCGCCAGGCCCGTGCTGCGGCTGCCCGACTGGGAAACGCTGCCCTACGACCGCTTCTCGCCGCACCAGGACCTGGTCTCGGACCGCCTGCTGGCGCTGTCGCGCCTGGCGCAGGGCGACCCGGTGGTGCTGATCGTGCCGGTGGCAACGCTGATGCAGCGCACCGCGCCGGTCGCCTACGTGAGCGCCTCGTCGCTGGCGCTCGATCCCGGCCAGCGCCTGGGCATCGTCGCGCTGCGCAACACCCTGGCACGCGCGGGCTACCGCGCCGTCGACAACGTCTACGAGCACGGCGAGTTCGCGGTGCGCGGCTCGATCGTGGACCTGTTCCCGATGGGGCACGACACGCCGGTGCGCATCGAGCTGTTCGACGAGGAGATCGAGACGCTGCGCAGCTTCGATCCCGAGACCCAGCGCTCGCTGGCGCCGCTCGAGCGCCTGCGCCTGCTTCCCGGGCGCGAGTACCCGTTCGACGAGCAGGCGATCGCGGCCTTCCGCCGCCGCTGGCACGAGCGTTTCGACAACGACCACCGCGCCTGCCCCGACTACCAGGATATCGCTCGCGGCAGCGCGCCGGGCGGGATCGAGTACTTCCTGCCGCTGTTCTTCGAGCAGTGCGCCACGCTGTTCGATTACCTCCCCGGGCAGAGCCTGCTCTGCATCGAGGATGCCGCACGCGCCGGGATCGACCACGTCTGGGAGGGGGTCAACAGCCGCTACCGCAGCCTGGGCTCGGACATCACGCGGCCGCTGCTGAAGCCCGCGGAGGTGTTCCTGCCGCCCGAGGAACTGCGCGCGGGCCTGAAGCGCCACACGCGCATCGAGTTCGCGGCCACGGCGCAACCCGAGCGCGCCGGCGCGCACAACTTCAACGCGGGCGAACTGCCGCTCGCGCGCGAGGCGGGCAAGCGCGAGGATCCCGTCGCGCGCATCGCCGCGATCGCGGGGCTGCCGCAGGCGCGGCGCAAGCTGTTCTGCGCCGAGACGCCGGGGCGGCGGGAAATGCTGGTCGAGCTGCTCGCGCGCGCCGGGGTGAAGGCCCCGGCAGTGGCGGGCTGGGAGGAGTTCCTGCGTGGCGACGCGCCCTGCGCGATCACCATAGCGCCGCTGGCGGAAAGCTTCCGCCTCGAGGAGCCGTCTTGCCTCGTGGTCGCGGAATCGGCGCTGTTCGGCAAGCGCGTGATGCAGCGACGCCGGCGCTCGCGCGCCGCCGACTCCCCGGAGAGCGCGATCAGGAACCTTGCCGAGCTCGACATCGGATCGCCGGTGGTGCACCTCGAGCACCGCGTAGGCCGCTACCTCGGGCTGCAGACGCTGGAGGTCGACGGCGAGCGCGCCGAGTTCCTGTTCATCGAGTACTCCGAGGCGGCGAAGCTGTTCGTGC
>JAGPES010000007.1 GCA_018057015.1 Pseudomonadales bacterium
ACGTCGACGTGGTCGAGGAACTGGTGAAAATGATCACGACGCAGCGAGCCTACGAGATGAACGCCAAGGAGGTCCCGACCAGCGACCAGATGACGCAGTACATCTCGCAGAACCTGTGATAGGACACCGCGATGACACGCTTCACTGATCACATGCCGGCAGCGCGCCGCGCCGGCATCTTGCCCGGTGCGCTGCTGGCATTCGCGCTCGGCGGCTGTGCCACGCCCCCGCTGCAGGAACTACCCGGCGATCCGGCCTATGCGCCGCTGCCGGCGAGCACGCCGACGCCGGACTTCCACGCCCAGGGCGGGATCCAGTACGCACGCTTCGGCGCCTCGCTGTTCTCCGACCGGCGTGCCGCCCAGGTCGGGGACATCATCACGGTGCGCCTGGTCGAGCGCACGCAGGCCAGCAAGGACGCAGACACCGAGATCACCAAGGACAGCGACCTGCAGTTCAATGCGGGCACCATGCTCGGCAACGATTTTGCCGGCGGCGAGCACAGCCTCGAGACCGATGTGCAGCAGAGCCGCGAGTTCCAGGGCAATGCCGAGAGCTCGCAGAGCAACAGCCTGAGCGGCAGCATCGCGGTCACCGTCACCGAGGTGACGCCGAACGGACTGCTGCGGGTGCGCGGCGAGAAGTGGCTGCAGCTCAACCGGGGCCAGGAATACATCCGTCTGAGCGGCATCCTGCGCCAGGAGGATCTCGCACCCGACAACTCGGTGTCCTCGACCAAGCTCGCCGATGCGCGCATCGGCTACAGCGGCACCGGCGAACTGGCGCAGTCGAACAACATGGGCTGGCTGGGCAAGTTCTTCAACTCCGGGGTGTGGCCGCTATGAACGACGCGAGGCTGGTGTCGCGGCTGCGGGCCGCGCTGGTGCGCGGCGCAGTCACGTGGTTCGTCGCGGCGCTGGCCTTGCTGTCCCCGGCGGGTGTCGCGCACGCCGAACGCATCAAGGACATCGCCGCGCTCGCGGGCGTGCGCAGCAACCACCTGATCGGCTACGGCCTCGTGGTGGGGCTGGACGGTACCGGCGACCAGACCACGCAGGCGCCCTTCACCTCGCAGTCCTTCCTGAGCATGCTGCGCCAGTTCGGCATCGCGCTGCCCGAGGGCATGCGGCTGCAGCTCAAGAACGTCGCCGCGGTCTCGGTGCACGCGCAGCTGCCGCCGTTCGCCAAACCCGGGCAGAGCATCGACGTGACGGTCTCCTCGCTGGCCAATGCCAAGAGCCTGCGCGGCGGCACGTTGCTGATGACGCCGTTGAAGGGCATCGACGGCGAGGTCTATGCGCTGGCGCAGGGTGATCTGGTCGTCGGCGGCTTCGGCGCCGAGGGACAGGACGGCTCGCGGATCACGGTCAACGTGCTGAATGCCGGGCGCATTGCCAACGGGGCATCGGTGGAGCGCGGCGTGGAAACCTCGTTCACGCAGGGCAGCGAACTGCGCTTCAACCTCATCCGGCCCGATTTCACCACGGCGCGGCGCGTGGCCGAGCGCATCAACCAGACGCTGGGCCCGGGCGTGGCCAGCGCGATGGATGCCGCCACGGTGCAGGTGCGGGGGCCGGAGGATGTCGATCAGCGCGTTTCCTTCGTCTCGCTGCTGGAGAACCTCCAGGTCGATCCCGGCGAGGCGCCGGCGCGCGTGGTCATCAATTCGCGCACGGGCACCATCGTCGTGGGCAACCACGTCACCGTCGAACCGGTTGCGGTCACGCACGGCAGCATGACCGTGGTGGTGACCGAGAACCTGCAGGTCAGCCAGCCGGCGCCGTTCGGCCAGGGCCGGACGGTGGTCACGCCGCGGTCCGATGTGCAGATCGACCAGGAAGGCAACCGCATGTGGAAGCTCGCCGGCGTCACCACGCTGGACCAGCTGGTCGCGGCCGTGAACGGCGTCGGCGCGGCGCCCGGGGACCTGATGGCGATCCTGGAGGCGCTGAAGCAGTCGGGCGCGCTGCGCGCCGACCTGATCGTGATCTGAAGGGCCCGGCACCGTGGGTAGGGGTCCAGGGTCATGAGCGCAGCGGTCGTCCCGGCGCAGGGCGCGGCTCCCGCCGCGTGGACCGACCTCGCGGGCCTTGACTCGATCACCACGCTCGGGCGCGCGGACCGCGGCGCCGCGCTGGAGGCCGCCGCGCGACAGTTCGAATCCTTCTTCGTGTCGCAACTGCTGAAGGGAATGCGCTCGGCCAACGAGCTCTTCGCCGCCGACAATCCGCTCAACAGCAACGAGATGCAGTTCCGCCAGGACATGCTCGACCGGCAACTCAGTGTCTCTCTCACGCAGGGCCGCGGGCTGGGGCTGGCCGGCATGCTCGCGGGGCAGTTGCGTCAGCAGTTCGGAGCGATGGAGACGTCCGTGGCGCGTGCCGACGCCTCCGGGCAAGCCCGGCTCGAGGCGCGCCGCATCGATGCCGTGCCGCGCGACGTGGTGCCCCGGGTGGCGCGCGCCGCGCTGCCGCCGGTGGTGAGCAGCGCGCTGCGGATCCTGGAGCCGGTCGCGCAGCAGGCGCGCGAGAAGATCGCGAGCAGCCTGTTCGCGGGCAAGGAGGCCTTCGTGCGCGCCGTGCTGCCCGAGGCACGCCGCGCTGCCCGGGCGCTTGGCGTCGATCATCGCGTGCTGATCGCGCAATCGGCGCTCGAGACCGGCTGGGGCCAGTCGATCCTGAGCGACCACGCCGGGCGCAGCAGCCACAACCTGTTCAACATCAAGGCCGGCAGCTACTGGGAAGGGCGTTCGGTCGGCGTCACGACGCTGGAGTTCAGCAACGGCATCCCGCAGCAGCAGCGTGCGCGCTTTCGCGCCTACGGCTCCTTCGGCGAGAGCTTCGCCGACTACATCGCGCTGCTCAAGGGCCAGCCTCGCTACGCCGCGGCACTGGCGAACGCCGACGATCCGGCGCGCTTCATGCGCTCGCTGCAGCAGGCCGGTTACGCGACCGATCCCGAGTATGCGCACAAGGTGATGCAGCTGCTGACTGACGACGCGATAGCAGGGGCGGGGTGAGCCATGGCAGACCTGCTGCGCATCGCGACCACAGGCCTGCTGGCCTACCAGGGCTCGCTGAACACCACCGGGCACAACATCGCCAATGCCGGTGTCGAAGGCTACAGCCGCCAGCGCGCGGAGCTGGTGTCGCTTCCCGGGCAGAACCTCTCGGGTGCCGTGTTCGGCAACGGTGTCGACATCGCCACGGTCTCGCGCATCGTGGACCAGTTCGTGACCAGCCAGCTGCGCACGGACACCTCGCTGCATTTCCGTGCCGAGTCGCTCAACGGCTGGAACGAGCAGATCGACGCCCTGTTCGCGGATTCCTCGATCGGCATCTCGGATCGCATCGACGAATTCTTCGGCGCGCTGCAGGACGGATCCAGCGATCCGCAGTCGATCGCCACGCGCACCGTGGTGCTCGAATCGGCCACGACGCTGACCCAGCGCTTCCAGTCGCTTTATGCGCGGCTCGAGGACATGAACGACGGGCTGAACACGCAGCTCACCGCGCTGGCGCGGGAAATCACCGCGCTGGCCAACGGCGTCGCGGAGCTGAACCGGCAGATCGCCATGCGCGTCGGCAGCACCGGCGCGGGCGATCACCAGCCCAATGACCTGCTCGACCAGCGCGAGCGGCTGATCGAGCAACTGGCCGGGCTGGTCGACGTGCAGACCGTGGCGGATGGCAGCGCGATCAACCTCTATCTCGGCAAGGGCCACGCGCTGGTGACGGGAACGCAGGTGAATGCGGCCGTCGCGGTGGCGGACCGCTTCGATCCCGGCAGGCTGCAACTCGCCCTCGCGATCAACGGCGAGAAGGCCGTGGTCAGCTACGCCGCGACCGGGGGCAAGGTCGGCGGGCTGCTGGCGTTTCGCGACGAGCTGCTGTACCCGGCATTCAACGCGCTCGGCCGCATCGCGCTCGCGCTCACCGACGACATCAACGCGCAGAACCGCCTCGGCGTCGACCTCGACGGCGACCTGGGAGGGCTGGTCTTCAGCGACGTCAACGAGCAGATCGCCGCGGTGCTGCGCGCGCGACCCGCGGGCGACAACGATCCTGCCTCCACCGGCGGCGTGCGCGTGTTCATCGAGGACACCGCGAAGCTCACCACCAGCGATTACCGGCTCGACATCGGCAGCGACGGCTCGTCATGGCGGGTGCTGCGGCTTCAGGACGGCACGCTGGTGGCGAGCGGCGCGAGCCTCGCCGACACGCTGGTCACCGTCGACGGCTTCACGCTGGACCTGAACCTGAGCGAGCTGCCCCCGGGCAACTTCGTCGCCGGCGACAGCTTCCTGATCGAGCCGACCCGGCGTGGCGCGCAGTTCGTCCGCACGGTGATGTCGCGCCCGGAGGATCTCGCGCTCGCCGGCCCGGTGCGCGCGGCAGCGCTGACGGGCAACATGGGCACTGGCTCCATCGCGCCGGGCGACACCTTCGATACGGGTGGCGCGATCTTCGCGACCCCCGGACAGCTGTCGCCGCCGCTGCTGATCCGTTTCAGTAGTGCCACGACGTTCGACGTGCTCGATGCGAACACCTCGGCCGTGCTGCTCACCGGCCTGGGCTTCGATCCGGGGACGGCCAACACCCTGTTCAGCCGCGACAGCGCGGATCCGGATTACTTCGGTTTCCAGGTCGTGCTCGCGGGCGAGCCGGCGCCGGGCGACGCCTTCCGCATCGACTACAACGGCACCGGCACCTCGGACAATCGCAACGCGCTGCTCATGTCCGCGCTGCAGTCGGCCGATACCCTGGCCAACGGCAGCGCCAGCTACCAGGAAGCCTACCGCGAGCTGGTGGCCGATACGGGCAGCCTGACGCAGCGCTCGCGCATCGACATGCAGTCGAGCCTCGCGGTGCTGGAGCAGACGCGCGAGCGCCGCGAAAGCCTGTCGGGCGTGAACCTCGACGAGGAGGCCGCCAACCTGATCCGCTTCGAACAGGCGTACAATGCCTCGGCACAGGTAATCAGCGTGGCGCGCGCGGTGCTCGACGCGCTGTTCGACGCGTTCGCTTGAGAGCAGGGCAATGCGTATTTCGTCGATGCAGATATTCACCACCGGCGTGCGTCACATCACGAACGCGCAGGCCGAGGTTGCGCGCGCGCAGGAGCAGATCTCCTCCGGCAAGCGCGTGCTTACGCCGGCCGACGACCCGGCGGCCGCGGCGCTGGCGCTGGGGATCCGCCAGGAGAAGGCCCGCAGCGCGCAGTACCAGCGCAATGCCGATCTCGCGCAGAGCGACCTGCAGCAGCAGGACGTGGAGCTCGAGTCCGTCGAGACCGTGCTGCTGCAACTGCGCGAGTACGCGCTGCAGGCGGGTAATGCCACGCTGTCGGCGAACGAGCGCAGCACGCTGGTGGCCGGAATCGAGCAGGCCGGGGAGCAACTGCTCGCGATTTTCAACACCCGCAGCACCTACGGCGATTACCTGTTCGCCGGCTTCAGCGGCGATACGCCGCCTTTCGTGCCGAGCGCCGCGGGGCGTGTCGACTACGTCGGCGACGACGGCGAGCGCAGGGTGGCGATCGGCGCCGGCCTCGAGGTGCAGTCGCGCAACAACGGCCGCGAGCTGTTCGTCGACATACCCGCGGCGGCGAACACCTTCGTCACGCGCACTGCGGCAGGCAACAGCGGAAGCGGCGACATCTCCGCCGGGCGCATCGTGGACCAGGCGGCATACGATGCAGTCTATCCCGACGACCTGGTCGTGCGCTTTGGCGTCGTTCCGGGCACCTACCAGGTAGACCGCATCGATCGCGCGACGGGTGCGTTGAGCAACGTGCTGCCGCCGCAGCCCCATGTCGACGGGGTGCCGCTCACCATCACGGTCGCCGGCGCCGAGGTGCGCGTCACCGGTTCGCCGTCGCCCGGTGACGAGTTCGTGCTGGAGGCGAGCACGACGCAATCGCTGTTGCTCACCGTGCAGCGCCTGGCAGATGGCCTGCGCAACATTCCCGACACCGAGGCCGGTGCCACCGAGCGCGCACGTGTCGTTGCCGAGGCCCTGAACGCCATCGAGCGCTCGGAGCAGTCGGTCACGGCGAACCGCGCGGCGCTGGGGCCGCGGCTCAACCTGCTGGACGATGCGCGCGCCGAGCAGGTCGCGCTCGATCTCATCAACGACGAGGCGCTGTCGGACCTGGTGGATCTCGATTACGACGAAGCCGCGAGCCGGCTCTCGTTCCAGAGTTTCGTGCTCGCGGCCGCGCAACAGAGCCTGGCGAAGATAGCCAACCTGTCGCTGTTCAATTTCCTGCGCTGAATCCACGGCCAGCGAGCCGCGGCGCAGCCATACGTCCAGGAAGCCCTGGCAGACGCCAATGACCGGCTTCAGAGGGTGTCGCAAAACGCCTTGTGACCCTGCGCATACGGCGATTTTCGGGTGCAGGAGCGGCCCATGGCCGCGATACCGCGCGCATGTCGCGCTCCTGCAGCGCTTTGCTCGAGGTCGTGCCGGGTTCTGCGACGCCCTCTTCCGCCAGGCCTACGCTTCGGGCGGGTTCTGGTGGTAGGCCGATATTGCGCGGCGCCGGCGGCGCGCGGTCGCGGAGGTGTTGACCGTGGCGGCAAGCGCCTGGCGCGCGCGGGACATCAATTCCTCGTTCACGCCGAGCAGATGGCGCAGCGCCACGGTGCGCAACCCTGCGCTGCGTGGCTCCGGGGGGAAGTCGTCGGCAAAGCTGGCGATGGCGTCCGCGCGCTCCCTCGCCAGCCCCTGGAGCACGGCCAGGTCATCGCCGGCCAGCGCGGTGCCGATGCGCGCATCGATGGCGGCGATGCGGTCCCAGCGTTCGCGCAGTGTCTCGGGCAGCGCTGCGCGCAGGCCGCCGGCGTCGGGCTCCATCAGTTGTCGCCGCCCGGGGTGCGGCCGATGATGCTGGCGGTGTTCTCGAGTTGCGCGAGGAGGAAATCACTGCTGCTCTGCAGTCCGGCCACCAGCGCATCGAGGGCGGCGAAGCGCGCGCGGTACTGGGCCTCCAGCTTCTCCAGCCGGGTGTCCAGCTTTGCGCGCTCGGTTTCTATCGCCTTGAGCTGCCGGTCCAGTCCTTCGGTGCGCGTCGCCAGTATCCCGCCGCGGTCGAGCAAGCCGCCGAGCATGTCCTCGAGTCGCGTCGCAACGCCATCGTCCGCGGTGAACAGCGTGCCGACGCCGGCAAAGTTGTCCCTCAGCGCGGCGTCCAGCTTCGCGGCGTCCAGCTTCAGCGTGCCGTCGCGCTGGGTCTGGATGCCGAGCTCGGCCAGCGATCCAGGCGTTCCGTCACCGATGCCGGCGGCGCCGATGATCGTGCGCAGCCGTGACGAGATGCTGCGTACCGTGGCGTCGCCGTTCAGTGCGCCCGCGGTGCCGGCATCGGCGTTGTAGGCGGAAACGTCCCTTATCGCGCTGACCACGTCGTTATAGGCGGCGACGAAGGCCCTGATGCGCGCGGCGACGCCGTTGCGGTCGAGGGCGATGGCGAGAGTCTCCACCTCCGGCTGGAGCGGATCCGCGGGATCCTTCAATACCGTGATCGTGACGCCGTCGATCACGTCGCTGAACACATTGCTGCCGCTGAACGCCGTCTGGCCGTCCACGACGATGCGCGCGTCGGCTGCCGCCTGCTGCTCGTCGAGCTGGCTGTTGGCGATGTCGGCCGACGAGAAATAGAAACGCGAGAGCCCCAGCGCGTCGGTGTTGTTCGCGTCGGCGTCGCTGACGGTGATCCCGATGCTGTTGGCGCTACCGGTTTCATCACCCGCCAGCACGAGGCGCGCCACGGTGCCGGCAGCGGCATTCAGCGGGTCGCGCGCCACCACGAGCAGCGAGGCGCTGACCCCGGCATTGTCCGCGGCGTCGTTGATCAGGGCCTTCAGTTCGGCGAGCGTGGTGCTGGCCGTGGTCGTGACCTGGAAGGATGCGCTCCCTACCGAAATCGTCAGCGTGCCGGCTCCCACGGTATCGTTGGCGCTCGCGAAGTCGGCAGTGCTCACCAGTTTCTGGGCGCGGGCCGTGTTCAGTATCTGCACCGCGTATTGCCCGGAGACCGCGCCCTCGCCGGCGGTGGCGCTGAAATACCTGCTGTTCCCGGTCGATACCGTGCGTGCCTGCAGGGCGCCGGCATCCCCGAGCGTGCCGATCGCCGAGCGGAACTTGTCCAGCGCGCTCTCGAGCGAGCCGAAGGCCGAGATATCGGCCTGGATGTTCGCTTCCCTGGTGGCGAGACTACTGATGCGCGGCGCGCCTTCGGCGCTGATCAGTTTCGTGACCAGGGTTTCGAGTTCGAGTCCGGAGCCTACGCCCAATGATCCGATACTGGCCATGTCTGCGTTTTCTCCTGTGGATCGGCCGTCGCGTCGCGTTCGTTCGCGAGGGCGAACTGCCGCTCATTACACCCCACGCCCGCTCCCCGGGCAACATGACGCAACGATCTGCTCGCCCTATTGCAGCAATGCCAGCGTCTGCTGCGGCAGCGCGTTGGCTGTGCCAGTACCGAGATGCCGGCCTGCTGCAGGATCGAGGCGCGGGTGAGGTTCGCCGTTTCGGCGGCGAAGTCGGCGTCCTGGATACGGCTACGCGCGGCGGTCACGTTCTCGGCCACGTTCTGGAGGTTCGAGATCGTGCTGAGCAGGCGGTTCTGCACCGCGCCGAGATCGCCGCGCGTGGCGTCGATGAACTGCAGCGCCGCGTCCACGACCGCCAGCGCATCCTGCGCGCCCTGCTGGGTGCCGATGTCCATGCTGGCCACGCTGCTCAGCGCGCTGGAGTTGGTGAGCGCGGTGAAGATGCCGCCGGTCGCGCTGGTGGTGGTCGCGGAGAATGCCTGGTAGCTGGTGAAGCCCAGCGTGGCGCCCACCGTGCTGGAGTCTTCCGGGAAACCCGGCTCACCCGGGTGCAACCACTGGGCAGCGCCCGACGCGCCCGCCAGCCAGGCGTGGCTGGTGTTCGTATGGTTGTAGTCCTGTATCAGTATGTCGCGCCCCTCCTCGTTCACCAGCGACAGCGTCGCGCCATTGGACGTGGCTGTCACGCCGCTCGCGGCCGAACTGGCGTTGATCGCGTCGGCCAGGTCCGAAAGATCCGAGCTGTCGGTTACCAGCACGCTGATGCTCGCGGTGTAGGTCGAGTTCGAGGCAGCGTTGCCCGAACGCGTCCCGATGGTCATCGATACCGTGCCTGCGCCCGGACCGTCGATGTAGAAGCTGGCGGTCGTGCGCGCAGTGAGGCTCACGCCGGTGTTCGCGCTGACTGCCTCGATCTGGCTGGCGATCTGGTCGCCGGTGGCGCCCGCGGCGATCGTGATCGTGCTGCTGCCCAGGTTGCCCGCGAGCGTCAGGCTCTGCGCGTCGACGTTGTTGGCCGGCGCGGCGGCAGCCGCGGTCGCGGCGGCATTGATGTCCCCGCTGCTGGCGATGGTATTGGCCCCGATCGCGGTGGCGCGCGAGTTGGCGATGCTGATCGAGATGGTCTCGTTGGCGTTGGAGCCGACCTGGAATGCCTCGGTGCCGAAGGTGCCGTCGAGCAGCTTGCGACCGCCGAAGGTGGTGGTCTCGGCGATGCGGTTGATCTCCTGCTGCAGCTGCGAGACCTCGGCCTGCAACGCGGCGCGCTCGGTGCCGGACTGGCTGCCGTTGGCCGACTGGATCGCCAGTTCGCGCATGCGCTGGAGCAGTTCGCCGGTCTCGGCCAGTGCACCCTCGGCCGTCTGCGACAGCGAGATGCCGTCATTGGCGTTGCGCACCGCCTGGTTCAGGCCGCGGATCTGCGAGGTGAAGCGGTTGCTGATCGCCAGCCCCGCGGCATCGTCCTTGGCGCTGTTGATGCGCAGGCCCGAGGACAGGCGCTGCAGCGAGGTCGCCAGCGACTGTCCGCTCTTGTCGAGGTTGCGCTGGGCGTTGAGCGACGAGATGTTGGTGTTGATGATCTGCGGCATGGTGCTTCCTGCGGGTTTGGCGTCTGTTTCCGTGCACTCGCGCTACCGGTGCGCGTCGACCGATCCTTTCAGGCCCGTTCATCCAGCAGCAGGCCGGAGGCCGGCAACGTATCGTTGCCCTGTTGCGCGATCTCGCGCATCGCCGTCGCGATGCGAACCGCGGTTTCGGAGGGGATCTGGCGGATGAGCTCCTCGGTGTCGGCGTCGTAGACCGAGACCACCGCGCGGCCCAGTTCCTCCCGGACCTCGAAGGACAGCGACCTCCACTCGGGATGGATGTGCCGGCCCGCCTGTTCCAGCAGTCGCTGCAGATCCTCCAGTGGGGGTTTCGGAGTCTCGATAGCGGCCGCATCCTGGACTGAGGGCGCGGGCACGGCGAGCGAAGCCACCGTGGCTGAGCCAGCCGGCTTCGGTTGCGCATCCGCGGCCACGACCCTGTCCCTGCCTGTGATCGGCTGGACCTGGCCGTATGCAATGCGTGAGGTATCCATGATCGAATCCTGACGCTCAGCTCAGCTCAGCTCAGGGCGTTGGCAACGGGGCAGAGCGCTGCCCTGCACCGTTGCCGTCGCACGCCCCGGTCATGCCATGTTACTGGAGCAGCGCCAGCGTCTGCTGCGGCAGCGCGTTGGCCTGTGCCAGTACCGAGATGCCGGCCTGCTGCAGGATCGAGGCGCGGGTGAGGTTCGCCGTTTCGGCGGCGAAGTCGGCGTCCTGGATGCGGCTGCGCGCGGCGGTCACGTTCTCGGCCACGTTCTGCAGGTTGGAGATCGTGCTGAGCAGGCGGTTCTGCACCGCGCCGAGATCGCCGCGCGTGGCGTCGATGAACTGCAGCGCCGCGTCCACGACCGCCAGCGCATCCTGCGCGCCCTGCTGGGTGCCGATGTCTATGCTGGCCACGCTGCTCAGCGCGCTGGAGTTGGTGAGCGCGGTGAAGATGCCGCCGGTCGCGCTGGTGGTGGTCGCGGAGAATGCCTGGTAGCTGGTGAAGCTCAGCGTGGCGCCTACCGTGCTCGAGTCCGTCGAGCCCTCGGTCAGCGTGACCGCCGCGCCCGAGGCACCCGTCAGCGTGGCAGTCTGGTTGCCGGCCGTGCTGTTGGCGAAGTCGCCGACGAATATGTCGCGGCCTTCCTCGTTGACCAGCGATAGCGTGGCGCCGTTGGAGGTCGCCGTGACGCCGCTGGCGGCGGAACTGGCGTTGATCGCGTCGGCCAGCGAGGACAGGTCCGAGACGTCCGTGACCAGCACGCTGATGCTGGCGCTGTAGCTCGTGCTGCCCGAGACCGAGCCGACGTTGAAAGACAGCGTGCCAGCCGTGGCGACTGCGAAGGTCGCGGTGGTGCGCGCGGTCATGCTGACGCCGGTGTTCGCGCTGACTGCCTCGACCTGGCTGGCGATCTGGTCGCCGGTGGCGCCCGCGGCGATCGTGATCGTGCTGCTGCCGAGGTTGCCCGCGAGCGTCAGGCTCTGCGCGTCGACGTTGTTCGGCTGCACAGCCGCGTTGGCCGCAACGGCCGCGTCGACATCACCGCTGCTGGCGATGGTATTGGCCCCGATCGCGGTGGCGCGCGAGTTGGCGATGCTGATCGAGATGGTCTCGTTGGCGTTGGAGCCGACCTGGAAGGCCTCGGTGCCGAAGGTGCCGTCGAGCAGCTTGCGACCGCCGAAGGTGGTGGTCTCGGCGATGCGGTTGATCTCCTGCTGCAGCTGCGAGACCTCGGCCTGCAACGCGGCGCGCTCGGTGCCGGACTGGCTGCCGTTGGCCGACTGGATCGCCAGTTCGCGCATGCGCTGGAGCAGTTCGCCGGTCTCGGCCAGTGCACCCTCGGCCGTCTGCGACAGCGAGATGCCGTCATTGGCGTTGCGCACCGCCTGGTTCAGGCCGCGGATCTGCGAGGTGAAGCGGTTGCTGATCGCCAGCCCCGCGGCATCGTCCTTGGCGCTGTTGATGCGCAGGCCCGAGGACAGGCGCTGCAGCGAGGTCGCCAGCGACTGTCCGCTCTTGTCGAGGTTGCGCTGGGCGTTGAGCGACGAGATGTTGGTGTTGATGATCTGCGGCATGGTGCGTCTCCCGAGGGTGCCCCGACAGGGCTTGGCTGATTGATTTGCGCTTCATCGCGTGGCCGCATCTGCGGCGCTCGCTCTGGGTATCGGCGCGTGCGGCCGGAACTTTAAAAAAATTTTCCGCGGCCCGGGTGCGGATCCGCAGACGCGTGTCATCATGGCAACCGGAAACGGGTGCGTCCCCGGCGACAGTCCGGCAGGGGCGCGTGCAGCCCGGCGTGCGTAGCGGTGGTCACATATGGCAGAGCGGGCATCCGGACAGTCGATGAGGTACCAGGACGTGTACAGCAAGAGCGCCCTGGCGCAGTACCAGAAGATCAATGCGCAGACCGGCGTGGTGGATGCCGATCCGCATCGCCTGATCCAGCTGCTGCTGGAAGGGGCCATCGACCGCATCGCGCAGGCCAGGGGAGCGCTGGCAAGCGGCGATACCGAGGGCGTCGGCGTGGCCCTGGGCAAGGCGCTCGGGATCATCAGCGGCTTGCAGGGCTGCCTGGACAAGCAAGCCGGCGGCGCGATCGCGGCCGATCTGGACCGGCTCTACGACTACATGGCGCTGCGGCTCATGGACGTGCACCGCGAGAAGAGCGCCGAGCCGCTCGACGAGGTGGCCAGGCTGCTCGGCACCATCCGCAGCGGCTGGGAGGGCATCCGGGGGCAAGTGGCGGCCTCCTGAGCCCTGGCGTCATCTTATTGACAGAAAATCTGCGATCCGCGGGGTCAATTCTGTCGGTTTGCGACTTTCGCCAACTATAATCCTGCCGTGAGCAGCGCCACCCGGCGCTCGCCAGGGACAAGACGCGCGCATGCCGAACCGCCCCCACATCCTGCTGCTGGACCACGACGACGCGCGCCGCGCGACGGCATCCGCCATTCTCGGCTTCCTCGATGAATCCCACGTCGCACTGGCGGCGCTGCCCGCGCCGCGCGACGAGCCGCCGCAGGTGGTCCTGCTGGCCGCCGACGCGCCGGACTTCGACCTGGAGGCGACGCTGGACACGCTCGTGGCGCTCGATCCGGGTCTGCCGGTGGTCATCACCGCGACGCCCGACGGCACGGTGGCCGCGGGACGTCACGAGGCGATGCTCGTCGGCTCGCTGGGCTGGCCCTTCGCCTACCCCCGCCTGGTCGACGCGCTGCACCGCGCGCGCGTCTACCGCGAGCAGTACGCGCTGGGACGCAGTCGCGGCACCGCGGAATTGAAGCTGTTCCGCGAGCTGGTGGGCGCCAGCGGGGGCGTGCGCGCCGTGCGCCGCATGATGAGCCAGGTTGCCGATACCGACGCCACGGTGCTGGTGCTCGGCGAATCCGGAACCGGCAAGGAGGTGGTGGCGCGCAGTCTCCATGCCCACAGCCACCGCCGCAACGGTCCCTTCGTGCCGCTCAATTGCGGCGCGATCCCCGGCGAGCTGCTCGAAAGCGAGCTGTTCGGCCACGAGAAGGGAGCCTTCACGGGCGCCGTGAGCAGCCGCGCGGGTCGTTTCGAGATGGCGCAGGGCGGCACGCTGTTCCTGGACGAGATCGGAGACATGCCGCTCGCGATGCAGGTGAAGCTGCTGCGCGTGCTGCAGGAGCGCACCTTCGAGCGCGTCGGCGGCAGCCAGACGCTCGAGGCGGACGTCCGCATCGTCTGTGCGACCCACAAGAACCTCGAGGAGATGATCGCCAGGGGCAGCTTCCGCGAGGATCTCTACTACCGCATCAACGTGTTCCCGATCGAGATGCCGCCGCTGCGCGAGCGCACCGAGGACCTTCCCCTGCTGGTCAACGAGCTCACCGCGCGGCTGGAGCGCGAGCAGCGCGACAGCGTGCGCTTCAGTGCCGCGGCGCTGGCCTCCCTGCAGCGCCACCCGTGGGGGGGCAACGTGCGCGAGCTCGCCAACCTCGTCGAACGCATGGCGATCATGCATCCCGGCGCGGTGGTCGGGGCGCGCGACCTGCCGCCGAAGTTCCGCCATCTCGAGGGCCACGAGGAGGACGAGTTGGTGCTGCCCGCGGTACCCGAGCCGGTGCCGGTCGAGGCGGCGACGTCCGCGGCCGCGATGGGACTGTTGCCGGTCAACGGGCTGGATCTGAAGGAATACATCCAGGATCTCGAGAAGAGCCTCATCGAGCAGGCGCTGGACGACTGCAGCGGGGTGGTCGCCCGGGCGGCCGACCGGCTGCGCCTGCGCCGTACCACGCTGGTCGAGAAGATGCGCAAGTACGACCTGCTGAACCCGGCCGCGGCGGCGGAAGCTTGACGCATCGGCGTCGGCCGCCGGACAGGCTCTGCAACACATTGAAATGAAAGAATAAAAAAAGCAGGCATGTGAATTGCTAGACCCTGCCGGAACGTCAAATTTCCGGATGGTGGTCAGATGCCTGAGCAGGTGCTTCGGGTTCCGGGCAAGGCCCGCGCGGGCGCGCCGCGGGCGGGTGACGCGCGATGAGCGCTTCGCGCGCGCAGGCACGCGATATCGCGCCCGGGGCTCTGCGCGACAGCGCCGATATCCAGGCGGCATTTGCCTTGTTCAACCAGGTTTCCGCCGAGCTCAGCGACTCCTACCGTCTGCTCGAACGTCGCGTCGAGGAGTTGTCCTCTGAGCTCGAGCAGGTCGATCGCGCGCGGCTGCGCGAGCTCGAGGAGAAGGAACGCGTCTCGGAGCGCCTGCAGAGCCTTCTCGACCTGCTGCCGGGCGGTGTCGTCGTGCTCGACCGCCACGGCATCGTCTGCGACTGCAATCCCGCCGCGCGCGAGATGCTGCAGGGCGGTATGCTCGGGGAGCGCTGGGTCGAGGTGATCCGGCGCTGCTTCGCGCCGCGCCGCGACGACGGGCACGAGATATCGCTCGCGAGCGGACGCCGAGTCAGCGTGGCCACGCGCTCGCTGGAGCGCGACATGGGGCAGGTGGTGCTGCTCACCGACCAGACCGAGACGCGCGAGTTGCAGGATCGCCTCAGCCGCCACCAGCGCCTCAACGCGATGGGGCGCATGATGGCGGCGCTGGCGCACCAGCTGCGCACCCCGCTGGCCGCCGCGATGCTCTACGCCTCGAATCTCCGCGACGCTGATCTCACGCCGGAGCAGACGCGCAAGTTCTCGGCCAGGATCCTCTCCCGGCTGGCTCACCTCGAGCGCCAGGTGCGTGACATGCTCATCTTCGTGCGCGGCGACGTGGCGCTGGAGAACGTGAGCAGCCTCGGCGAGCTGTTCGAGGACCTCGCCGCCGCGATGGAGGCGCCGCTGGCCGGCTTGCAGGCGCGCTGCGAGCAGCGGGTGGACTGTGACCCTGCGCTGCTGCTGCGCTGCAACCGCGAGGTGCTGACGGGAGCCCTGCTGAACCTGGTGAACAATGCGCTGCAGGCCGCCGGTCAGGGCGCGCTGGTCGTCGTGCAGGGTGCGCTGCGCGACGGGCGCGTGTGCATCAGCGTCTGCGACAACGGGCCGGGGATGAGCGCCGAAGTGCTCGCGCAGCTGGGCGACGGGTTCTTCACGACCAGGCCCCAGGGCACGGGACTCGGGCTCGCCGTGGTGCGCGCCGTGGCGCGCGCGCACGGCGGCGAGCTGGATATCCGCTCGGCGCCGGGGCAGGGCACCTGCGCCAGCCTGTTGCTGCCGCTGCACGAGGCGAGCACGCAAGCCGGGGTCCCGGCGCATGCGTGAGCACAGTGTCCGCGGCATGCGCGTGCTGATCGTCGAGGACGATGCGGAGTTGCGCGAAGCGCTCGCCGACACGCTGGAAATCACCGGCTGTGGCGTCGTGGCCGTGGCCGGCGCGCCCGAGGCGCTGACGCTGCTGGCGGACAGCGCGGTCGATGTCGTCGTCTCCGACGTCAACATGGCCGGCATGGATGGCCACGAGCTGCTGCGGCGCATTCGTGTGCTGCATCCGCAGGTGCCCGTGGTCCTGATCACGGCCTTCGGCAGCATCGAGCGCTCGGTCCAGGCCATGCGCGACGGCGCATCGGACTACCTGGTGAAGCCCTTCGAGCCGGCGCAGCTGCTCGAGGTGATCGCGCGCTTCGGCACGGGGGCAGGCGGCGGCGACGAGGATCCGGTGGCCGTGGCGCGCGAATCGGTCGAGCTGCTGCAGCTGGCGCAACGGGTCGCATTGACCGACTCCACGGTGCTGCTTTGCGGCGAGAGCGGCAGCGGCAAGGAAGTGCTGGCGCGCTACATCCATCGTCATTCGGGTCGCAGCGAACGCGCCTTCGTGGCGATCAACTGTGCCGCGATCCCCGAGAACATGCTGGAAGCGATGCTCTTCGGCCACGAGAAGGGCGCCTTCACGGGTGCCTACACCGCCATGCCCGGAAAGTTCGAGCAGGCCGACGGCGGTACGCTGCTGCTCGACGAGATTTCCGAGATGGATGCCGCGCTGCAGGCGAAGCTGCTGCGCGTGCTGCAGGAGCGCGAGGTGGAGCGCCTGGGGGGGCGCCGTCCGCTGGCGGTGGACGTCAGGGTCATCGCCACCACCAACCGCGACTTGCGCGCGGAGGTCGCCGCCGGGCGCTTTCGCGAGGATCTCTACTACCGGCTCAGCGTTTTCCCGCTGCGCTGCCCGCCGCTGCGCGAACGTGCCGGTGACATCCTGCCGCTCGCCGAACGGCTGGTCCGCCAGCACGCGGTGAAGATGCGCCACGCGCCGGTGCAGTTCGATGCCGGCGCGGTGCGCGCCCTGCTCGGGCATCCGTGGCCGGGAAACGTGCGCGAACTGGACAATGCGATGCAGCGGGCGCTGATCCTGCAGGGGGGGACCGTGGTATCGGCGGCGCACCTGCGCCTCGAGCCGGCGCCCTCGTCCCCACCCGGCGGCGAGCCCGCGCCGGCACCACAGTCCGCCCCGCCCGGGGAAGCCGATGATCAGGCCAGCGGGCTTAGCGGCGATCTGCGCCTGCGCGAGTTCGAGCTCATCGTGAACATGCTGAAGGATACGCGCGGCAGCAGGTCAACGGCTGCCGAGCGGCTGGGGATCAGCCCGCGCACCCTGCGCTACAAGCTGGCGCGGATGCGCGAGAGCGGCCTCGACGTGGATGCCGCGCTGCAGGTTTGAGAGCGCGGGGCGGCGCCCCGGCAGCGCGGGCCCGCCGCCGATCAGTTGGTGAATTCCGGCGAGAACACGTCCCACAGGATCACGCCGGCGCCCATCATCCCCATGAGGATCACCAGGCAAACGGCCACCACGGCACTGGCGAACAGGAAACCCCGGTCCTGCGGCACATTCATCACCGTCGGGATGCCGATGTAGAGCAGGTACAGGCTCCAGGCCGCCGAGGCCACGCCGACCACGAGCACTATGGACGGTACGGGGTTGAAACCCACCACTCCCGCGAACAGCATCGGCACTGCCGTGAAACCGGCCACCGTGATGCCACGCATCAACGTCGACTGCGCGCCGTAGCTCTTCGCCATCCAGTGGATCGACCACCCGATGATGCAGACCCATGCCACCAGTCCGACATAGAGCAACGCGCCGAGGGCGATGCCCCCGGAGTTCGCGAACTTGGTCACTTCGCCGGAGCCCACGCTCCAGCCCTTGTGCGTCGTGCCGTAATACCAGCCGACGGCAGGCAGCGCGGCGAGTATCAGTAGCGGAACCAGGTTGCTGGCGCGGTCGGCGACCGTGGCGAGCCGCTGCCAAGTGCCCTGGGGGCTGAACAGAATGCCGATTGCGTTGGTGATCATCGTGGTGCCCGTGCTCCTGGTGTTTTATGGAATCGTGCTCGCGCGAACCGCACTGCCGCTGCGATCGGCTCCGGATGCAGCAGGCACGCGGCAGTCTTCGCTTGACCTGCGTCAAGCGTGAAAGTCAGCTCCCCTCGCTGCCGTCGGCCACGGAGCGCAACAGCTCGGCGTCGATGATGTTGATCTCCTTGTTGTCGACCGCCAGCACGCCGAGCTTCTGGAACCGGCTGAGAACCCGGCTGACCGTCTCCACCGTGAGCCCGAGGTAGTTGCCGATGTCGGTGCGCGACATGGGCAGGCGAAAATTCGCCGCCGAGAGCTTGCGTCGCTTGTTGCGCGCCGAGATGCTGAGCAACAGAGTGGCAACGCGCTGGTCGGCCGTGTTCTTGCTGAGCAGGGTCAGCAGCTGCTGGTCCTCGGCGATTTCCTGGCTCATCAGCTGGAAGAAGTGCCGCTGCAGGCTGGGCAGCCGCTGGCTGAGCTCGCCCAGCTTGTCGAAGGGTATCTCGCAGACCGCGGCGGTCTCCATTGCGCGCGCCGAGCTCGCGTACTTGTTCTTTGCAATGCCGTCCATGCCGAGGATTTCGCCGGGAAAGTAGAATCCGGTGACCTGCTCCTGCCCGCTGTCGGTGATGGCGTACGCCTTCACGCTGCCCGAACGCACCGCGAACACGGAGCCGAAATGCTGGTCCTGGCGGTACAGGTGTTCGCCTTTCTGCAGCGGACGGCTGCGCTGGATGATTTCGTCGAGCTGCTGTACTTCGTGGAGATCCAGTGCGATCGGCAGGCAAATGCTGTTGAGGCGGCAGTTGCCGCAATTGATCTGGTAGTCATGGGGGCAGCGATGCCCCGGGCCACCGACGTCGTGGGATTTCAGCAATTCCGTCACGGCGCACACCTCTGAAGCCCGTTCCGCTAGGTCGGCCCAGTATAAAGTAGAGTGCACGCGCGTGAACAGGCGGCTGCGCCCGTTGCCGGTGCCCGCGCCCCGGGGGGCGGAGGCTCAGATCGTGCGCGAGAAGCGCTGACGCGACGGGTCGAGGTAGGCGTCGAACACCATGCAGACATTGCGCACCAGCGGGCGACCCGCCGCGGTGACGCGGATGTGGCTGCCATCGCTCGCCAGCAGCCCTTCGCGTTCCATCTCCCCGAGGATGCGCATCTCGCGCGCGAAGTGGCTGCAGAAATCGATGCCGTGCCGCTCGCCGATCGCCTGGGTGTCGATTCCCATGCGGCAGATCAGCTGCATGATCACGTCGCGGCGCAGCTGGTCTTCGCCAGTCAGCCTGAGCCCGCGCTGCACCGGCAGCTTGTCCTGCTCGAGCAGGGCATAGTATTCGTCGACGGTCTTCACGTTCTGGCAGTACAGGTCGGCGGTGCTGCTGATCGAGGACACCCCGATACCGATGAGCTCGGGCGCGAGCTGCGTCGAATAGCCCTGGAAGTTTCGCTGCAACGTGCCGTCGTGCAGGGCCTGCGCGAGCTCGTCCTCGGGCTTGACGAAGTGATCCATCCCCACGTAGAGGTAACCGGCGTCGGTCAGCGTGTCGATGATCGTGTGCAGCACCTCCAGTTTCGCGTCCGCGCTCGGCAGCTGCATGCGATCGATGCTGCGCTGGCTGCTGAACATGTCGGGCAGGTGGGCGTAGCTGTAGCACGACACGCGGTCGGGGTTCAGCGCCAGCACCTTGGCCAGCGTCTCCTCCATCGAGGCCGGGCTCTGCAGGGGCAACCCGTAGATCAGGTCGAAGCTGAGCGACTTGAAGCGGTGCTCGCGCACGGCATCGACCAGGCTCTCCACCATGTCGAAGGGCTGGATGCGGTTGATCGCACGCTGCACCTGGGGGTCGAAATCCTGGATGCCCATGCTGATGCGATTGAAGCCGAGCCCTTTCAGCAGCGCGATGGTGCCGGTGTCGACGGAGCGCGGGTCGATCTCGATCGAGTACTCGCGCTCCGGCGCGTCGATCAGCGAAAAATGCCTGGCCAGCCCGTGCATCAGCCGCGTGAGTTCGGACGGACTGAGGAATGTCGGCGTGCCGCCGCCCCAGTGCAGTTGCGTCACGCGGCGGCGCTGGTCGTGGTGATGCGCGAGCAGCGCGATCTCCTTTTCCAGGGCGACGATGTAGCGCTCGGCAACGGCCGCATCGCGGGTGACGATCTTGTTGCAGGCGCAGTAGTAACAGATGTTGCGGCAGAACGGGATGTGCACGTACAGCGACAGCGGCCCGATGACCGGCGGACGTTCGAGCAGGTATTGTTCGTACTCGCGCGAACCGAAACCTTCCGCGAACTGCAGCGCGGTCGGGTAGGACGTATAACGCGGGCCGGCCACATCGTATTTTCGGATCAGTGCCGGATCCCAGCGGATGCGGTCGTCGAAACCGCGGCTGGCTACTTCGATGTCCATGGCTCTTGTTCCGGAGTTTGCCTCTGCGGGGATTGGCATTGCCGAGCAGTTTACTCGGCCATTTCCCGCAGGCGTTGATGCACGTCAACGCATGACAGAGTGGGAATATTGCCGTGATACCGCCGCCACGCGGTGAATCTTGATGAAGGTCAAATGCGTATAAGAGCAGGCGTCTATACTATTGACATGTTGTTTTTTTCGAGTGTCTACGCAAAAAGGAGAGAGTCAATGACGAAGGTTTCGAAGCTCGGCCTGCTGGCAGCCGCGATGCTGGTGTCGGGAGCCGCCAGCGCCTACGAGGCGGGGGACTGGATCGTTCGCGGTGGCGCCGTGATGGTCGACCCCAACGACGACAGCAGCAGGCTCAATGTCGACGGGATAGGAGCGCTGGATGGCACCGGCGTCGAGGTCGATGACGACACGCAGCTGCTGCTGAACATCACCTACATGGCTTCCGAGCACGTGGGCGTTGAGTTGTTGGCCGCGACGCCCTTCGAGCACACGGTGGACACCGCCGGTCTCGGTGGTCTTGGCCTGACGGACGTGGAACTGGGCGAGATCAAGCACCTGCCGCCGACCCTGAGTGCGTTGTGGTACCCCATGCCCGGGAACTCGAAGTTCCAGCCCTTCTTCGGCATCGGCGTCAACTACACCGTGTTCTTCGACGAGGACACCAGCGGTGAAGCGCAGGACGCGCTGGGCGCAGACAACCTGAGTCTCGACGACTCCTGGGGTCTCGCGGGCCGCATCGGCATGGACTACATGATCAACGATTGCTGGTCGTTGCATGCCGGCGCCTATTACATCGACATCAGCACCGAGGCCGAAGTGGATACCGCGCTGGGCACGGCGAAGGTCGACGTCGACGTAGATCCCTGGGTCTACACGCTGGGTCTCGGCTACCGCTTCTGACCCGGTCAGTGCTGGTGATGGGCGTGCGGACCCTGGTGCAGCGGCAACGCGATGGCCAGGGTCCATGCCCCGAAAGCAATCACCAGCAACCCCGCGATCAGGCGTAGTCCGCGACGTTGCAGCAGCGCCCTGAGCTCGGCAGCCAGGGCGCCGCTTGCCACGACTGCCGGCAAGGTTCCCAGTCCGAAGGCCAGCATCAGCAGCGCTCCCCGCGTCGCGCTGCCCGAGGTTCCCGCCCAGGCCAGCGTGCTGTAGACGAGGCCGCAGGGCAGCCAGCCCCACGCCATTCCCGCCAGCAGCGCCTTGTGCAGCCGGTCCACCGGCATCAGCCGCGCCGCCATCCCCTGGACGTGCCGCCACACGCCGTGGCCCGCGCGCTCGAGCAGCGCCAGCGCCTTCAGCCAGCCCGCGAGATAGCAGCCCATCAGCACCAGCAGCGCGCCTGCGACGATGCGCAGTACGCGCATGCCGCCGTCTCCTGCGAGCCCGCCCGCCGCGCCCCCGAGCACTGCCCCCATCATCGCGTAGCTGGTGATGCGGCCGAGACTGTAGCCCGTCAGCAGCGCGTAGCGCCGCGCGGGGCCGAGCTTCGGGCCGAGCGCGAAGGCCAGCGCCCCGCTGATGCCGCCGCACATGCCGATGCAGTGCGTGCTTCCCAGCAGCCCGAGCAGCAGCGCGGAGAGGATCTCGGGGGGGGCTGTCATGCGCGGTTGCGCTGCTCGTCTTCGGCCGCGGGCGCTGGCACGGCCGGTTCGTCCCGCGGCGATGCGCTATCGGTGTCGTCGAACAGGATGCTCCGCGCTGCCTTGTCCAGATCGTCGAACTGTCCGCTGTTCACCGACCACAGGTAGGCGGCGATCGCGAGTCCGAGCAGGATGGTCGTGACCGGGATCAGGACGTAGATGCTATCCATCGGCGCCCGCGGGCCTCCGCGAAGTGCTGTCACGCGCATCGTTGCGCAGGCGCAGGGCGTTGGCAATCACCACCAGCGAGCTCGCCGACATGCCGATCGCCGCCAGCCACGGCGCTACCAGCCCGGCGGCGGCGAAGGGCACCGCGGCGAAGTTGTACACGATGGCCCAGGCGATGTTCTGGCGGATGACCTGGCGCGCGCGCCGTGCCATCAGGATCGCATCGGGGATACGCCCCAGATCCGGGGCCAGCAGCAGGCAGTCGGCGTTGGCGCGGGTGACGTCGGCGGCGTTGGCCATCGCAATCGAGACCCCGGCACCGGCCAGCACAGCGACGTCGTTGATGCCGTCGCCGACCATCACCACGCGGCGCCCGGCGGCATGCATCTGGCGCACCGCCGCGAGCTTCTGCTCCGGCGTGCAGGCGGCGCGCCATTCATCGACCCCGAGCTGCGTGGCGACGCGCTCCACCTCGCCCGCCGCGTCGCCGCTGAGCAGCGCCACGCCCATCCCGGCCCCGCGCAGGGCGGCGATTGCCCCGGGCGCCTCCGCGCGCAGGGTGTCGGTGAGACGGAACCAGGCAAGTGCGCGTTCGCCGGTGGCCAGCAGGATCCATTTGCCGGACTCGGGCGGGACGGGCGCGGCGGCGCCTGTCAATGCAAAGGCCGCGTGTCCCAGCAGGTAGCGGCAGCCGTCGATCACGCCTTCCAGTCCGCCGCCGGGATGGGCGCGAAACGCGTCCACCGGATCGCGCGCCCCGGCCGCGAACGCGGTCGCGATCGGGTGCTCGGACAGCGCCTCTAGGCTTGCCGCGATGCGCAGGCAGGCCGCCGCATCGCGCTCGCCGAGCACGCGCACGTCGGCCAGGCGCACCTCGCCGGTGGTGAGGGTGCCGGTCTTGTCGAAGACCACCGTATCGGCGCCGGCCAGCGCGTCGAGTGCGTGGCCCCGGGTGACCAGGAAGCCGCGCGCGCGCAGCGCCGCGGTGGCCGCGGCCATCGCCGCCGGTGTCGCGAGCGACAGGGCGCAGGGGCAGCTCACCACCAGCACCGAGAGCACGATCTCCACCGCGCGCGCGGGTTCGTGCTGCAGCCACCACAGGCCGGTCATGACGGACACCAGGATCACCGCGAGCACGAACCAGCGCGAGGAGCGGTCCGCCAGCTGCACGATCGGGGGCTTTTCCTGCTGCGCGCGATCGACCAGCGCCAGGATCGCGCCGAGGCGCGAGTTGAGTCCGGTGGCCTGCACCTGCACAGTGAGCGAACCGTCCGCGTTCAGCGTGCCCGCACTGACCCTGTCGCCGGCGGATTTCGCCACTGCAAGCGACTCGCCGCTGATGCTCGATTCGTCCACGCTGCTCGCGCCCCCGACCACGACGCCGTCGGCGGGGATCGCCTCGCCGGGCCTGATCAGCACCCGGTCGCCGGGGCGCAGCCTTCCCACCGGCACCAGCTCGTGGCGCTCGCCGGCGTCCAGCACGCGCGTTGCCGCGGGCGGCACCAGCGAGAGCAGCGTGCCCCCTGCCAGTCCCGCGCGGTGGCGTGCGCGCATTTCCAGGTAGCGTCCCAGCAGCACGAAAAAGGTGAACATCGCCACCGAGTCGTAATAGACCGCGCCGCCGCCGGCGACGGTGAACCAGACGCTGGCGCCGAAGGCGAGCGCGATGGCGAGCGCGACCGGCAGATCCATGCCCGGGGCCCCGTGACGCAGGCCGCGCAGCGCGCCGCTGAAGAACGGCGCGCTGGAATAGGCCACCACCGGCAGGCACAGCACCAGGCTCGCCCAGCGCAGGTAGCTGCGGTAATCCGACTCCATGCCGGCGAAGTCTCCGGCGTAGAGCGCAATCGCGAACATCCCGATCTGCATCTGCACGATGCCCGCGAGGCCCATGCGCTTGAGCGCGATGCGATTCTCCGCGCGTTGCGCCTGCACGCGCCCGGAGGCGAGGAACGGGTAGGGGCGGTAGCCGAGCTCGCGGATGCTGCCCATCAGCCGGCTGAGCGGCAGCTCATCGCGGCGCCAGCGCACGCTGGCGCGCTGCTCGGCGAGGTTCACGCTGACGGCTGCCACGCCGGGCTGGCGTTGCAGGTGGTGCTCGATCAGCCAGGTGCAGGCGGCGCAGTTGATGCCGTCGATCGCCAGCTGTGCGCGGCAATAGCCGTCCTGCTCCT
>JAGPES010000250.1 GCA_018057015.1 Pseudomonadales bacterium
CCGTAGCACTGCGGGCCGCAGGGCGCCAGCCGTCCGGAATCGCCCATGCCGATCAGGTCAGGCGCGATGCACCGTCCGAGGGCCTCGACCCACGGCACGATGTTGCGCCAGAGGTAGGAGGACGTCGGGTTGCCGTGCAGGAAGACAACGGGATCGCCCTGCCCGGCTTCGACATACGCCATGTGGCTGTCGAGAATCGCCATGCGCCGCTTCGGGTATCGCGATTGCGCCCCGACCTCTACCGTCTGCATTCCCGCCCCCGCTGCCGTGGATCCGCTGCTCGCCCCGGGACATCCCGGAACGGCGCAACGTTACCACGGCCGTGCGCCCGCGGGGGCGCGCGCCGGTCAATCCAGCAGCGACAGCTTCAGCTTGCCGCTGATGCGACGATCCATTTCCACGTCGAACTTGCGATTGGCCTCGTCGACGTTCTTCTCGATCATCTCCGCCGTCTTGCGGTTCAGCAGCGTTTCGGTCTCTGCCAGCTTGGCGCCGGCAATCGCGTCCGCTTGCGGCAACTCGCGGCCGGCGCTGTCCGAAGCAGCCTGGTTGGCAAGCGCGCCGTGGGCGGCGAACGCCAGGAGCAGCATCACACTCAGCTTTTTCATTGCGCGGTCCTCTCGTCAGGTGGTCGTGTCCGGTAACAGATTCCGGGATCATTGTCCGAAGAGATTGTTACCGTTCGATACACAGGGTAACACTCGGATACGTTTTCGCTAGCCGCAAGTACCCGGAAAATTCCTCAAAGCTGCGGTGATCCGATCGAAAATATAGCTAACTATCTGTTTTATTTATTTTTTATTATTGTCAATATGCGAGCCCGAATTGCGCAAGATTACAGGAACATAATGTTACCGGAGGTAATTCCGCGACACGGCGCCCGGCCTGCTATGCTCCGTGCCGTTTCCGCCAGCCACGAACAACTCCCTGGAGTCGCCCATGAGCCATGACGAGATCCGTTCGATCATCACCATCGCGCTGATGGCCGCCTTCGCCGACGGCATGAAGGACGAACGCGAACGCGCCGCCGTGAAGCAGCTGGCCGAGGCGCTGGACAGCGACGGCAGCCTGAACCTCGCAGCGCTGTATCGCGACGTGCTGATGGCCAGGCCGGACCTGGCGACGGTGGCGGGCACGCTGCAGTCGACGGAATCGAGGCAGCTGGCCTACGAGATGGCGGTGGGCGTCTGCGACGCCGACGATGTGCAGGACGCCGCCGAACGGGAGTTCCTCGCCCGGCTCGCGACGGCGCTGGGACTGCCGGCCTCGCAGGCGAGCGCGATCTCGGCCGCGGCCGATGCGATCGCCGCGGCGGCGAGCGTTCCCGAGCCATCCGTTGTCGCCACGGCGGCGAGCATTCCCGGGCCCTCCGTTGCCGCAGCGGCGCCACCCGCCGCGCCCAGTGCCGGCACGCTGTCGCAGGCCGAGATGGACAAGCTGATTCTCGACGCCGCGATCACCAACGCCGCGCTGGAATTGCTGCCCGAATCGCTGTCCTCGCTGGCGATCATCCCGCTGCAGATGCGGCTCGTGTACCGCATCGGCAAGTCCTGGGGCTACGAGATGGACCGCAGCCATGCCAAGGACTTCCTGGCCACGCTCGGCGTCGGGCTCACCTCGCAGTACCTCGAACAGGCCGGACGCAAACTGCTCGGCGGCCTGCTGGGGAGCATCGCCGGAGGGCTCGGGCGCGGCCTGGGCAAGCAGGCCGCGAGCTCGGGGCTCACCTTCGCAACCACCTACGCGCTCGGACGCGTCGCCGAACGCTATTACGCCGGCGGTCGCACGCTGGACACCGGGGCGCTGAAGGCGACATTCACGGGACTGCTCGAGGAGGCGCGCATCATCGCGCCGCGCTACCAGGAGGAGATCGTGGCGCGTTCCCGCGGCATCGACACCCGCCAGCTCACGGCGATGATCGGCAAGTTCTGAGCGCCGCCCGGTCAGTCGCGGCAGCGCGCGCCACGCCGTGGCGTGCGCTTGCCACCCGCGGGCGAATCGCAGAGACTTTCCGGCCCCCCTGCCCTGTCGCGAGAACCGCCATGCCCGGCCTGCTGCCCGACGTCGATCCCGACGGCCTGCTCGAATACTCGGTGGTCTACACGGACCGCTCGCTGAACCACATGTCGCACGCCTTCCAGGGCGTGATGAACGACATCTCGCGCGGACTGAAGCAGGCCTACGGCGCCCGCTCGGTGGCCATCGTGCCGGGCGGCGGCACCTACGCGATGGAGGCCGTGGCGCGCCAGTTCGCCGGCGGCGCGAGGACGCTGGTGATCCGCAACGGATTCTTCAGCTTCCGCTGGACCCAGATCCTGGAGGCCGGTGGCATCGGCACCGCCTCCACGGTGCTGAAGGCGCGGCGCACCGGCAACGAGCGACAGTCGCCGTTCGCGCCAGCGCCGGTCGACGAGGTCGTCGACGCGATCCGCCGCGAGCGTCCCGACGTGGTGTTCGCGCCGCACGTCGAGACCGCCTCCGGCATGATCCTGCCCGATGCCTACGTGCGCGCCGTGGCCGACGCCGTGCACGCTGCAGGCGGCCTGTTCGTGCTGGACTGCATCGCCTCGGGCGCGATCTGGGTCGACATGCTTGCGAGCGGTGTCGACGTGCTGCTCAGCGCGCCGCAGAAGGGCTGGAGCGCCACGCCCTGCGCCGGGCTGGTGATGCTGGGCGAGGAGGCCCGCGCGCGCATCGACGCGACCACGAGCAGCAGCTTCGCCTGCGACCTGAAGCGCTGGCTCGGCATCATGGAAACCTACGAGAACGGCGGTCACGCCTACCACGCGACGATGCCGACCGACGGGCTGCGCGTGCTGCGCGGGGCGATCGCCGAAACCCTCGCATTCGGCCTCGATGCGGCGCGCGCCGCGCAGCAGCGCCTGGGCGACGAGGCGCGCGCGCTGCTCGCCGCGCGCGGCTTCGCCAGCGTCGCGGCCGCGGGCTTCGCCGCCCCCGGCGTGGTGGTCAGCTACACCGGCGATCCGGACGTCCAGAACGGGAAGAAATTCCTCGCCAGCGGCCTGCAGATCGCCGCCGGCGTGCCGCTGCAGTGCGACGAGCCGGCAGATTTCCGCAGCTTCCGCCTCGGCCTGTTCGGCCTGGACAAGCTGAAGAATGTCGAGCGCACGGTGGCGACACTGGCGGGGGCGCTGGACCACCTGTAGGCATTCCATGCCGACTGGTGCTTGCGGCATGGTGGGTTCGGCGATGCCGAACCCTTGTCGGGCTGAAGCCCGACCTGCAAGCCCGGCAAACCCGCGTGCGCTACGCCACGCTGCCCAGCTGCCGGTCGTGCACGCGCGAGAGCAGCACTTGCGCGAGCAACGCACCGCAGAGCGCGAGGAACATGTCCCAGTGCGTGTCCCACACGTCGCCCTGGGTGCCGAGGAATTCGATCGAGGCACCCTCGGCGATCAGCGCGGTCCACCACTCGATGAACTCGTAGAACACGCTCACGAACATGCACACGCAGAGCACCAGGAAGAACAGCCACTTGCCGCGCACCAGCGGCGAGCGCCGCAGCAGTATCTCGCGCGTGATCATCGCGGGGACCAAACCCTGCGCGACGTGACCGATGCGGTCGTAGTGGTTGCGCCCGAGGTCGAACCAGTCCTGCATCCAGAAGCCCAGCGGCACGCGCGCGTAGGTGTAGTGCCCACCGACCATCAGGATCAGCGCGTGCACGAAGATCAGCCAGTACAGCAGCCGCGTGAGCGGAAAGCCCCCGCGCGTGGCCGCGAGCAGCGGGACCGCGACCAGCACCGGGAACACCTCGAGAAACCAGGTCGTGAGATCGAAGGGCTTGTATCCGGTCAGGGCCAGCACCAGCAGTGTCATGCCGAGCAGCAGCCACAACTCGTTCCGGCTCGCGGTTACCATCGCTCGGTGTCCTGATCGTGAAGCGGCCATTACTATAGCAAAGGCCCCGTGCGCTCCCGCGCCGGGGCCGGGATGAATCACGCCACTGCCGGAGCAAGCACATGACCCTGCGCCCCCTGCTCGTCCTCGCCTGGTGCGCGACCGCGCTGCTGGTGCTCGCGGCAGCCCTGGTCTCGGCGACGCTGGTGCTGACGCCCAACCTCGGGATCACGGACTGGCGCATGATGCTGAACGCGATCACCGGCGCGCAGGGTCCGCGGGCGAGCGAGGCGTCGGTGGAGCAGCGACTCACGGTGCGCCAGGGCTTCCGGCTCAGCCTCTTTGCGGGCGACGTGCCGAAGGCGCGCTTCCTGCGCCCCACCGCGGGCGGCGACCTGCTGGTGAGCCAGCCGCGCCTCGGCCAGGTCCTGCTGCTCGGTGGCGACGCCGATGGCGACGGCAGCCCCGACCGCCGCGAGGTGCTGCTGCAGGACCTCGACCGCCCGCACGGGCTGGACATCGGTGACGGCTGGCTCTACATCGGCGAGAGCGGCGCGGTGGGCCGCATCGCCTTCGATGCAACGAGCGGCACGGTCAGCGGCCGCTACGAGCGCATCCTCACCGGGCTGCCCGCGGGCGGCAACCACTGGAGCCGCACCGTGCGCCTCGGCCCCGACGGCTGGCTCTACGTGACGATCGGCTCGAGCTGCAACGTCTGCGCCGAAGAGCACCCCTGGCGCGCCTCGATGCTGCGCCTGCGTCCGGACGGCTCCGCGGTCGAGCACTACGCCACGGGGCTGCGCAACAGTGTCGGCTTCGACTGGGCGCCGTGGAGCGGCGAGTTGTTTGCGACCGACAACGGCCGCGACCTGCTGGGCGACGACTTCCCGCCCTGCGAGCTGAACCGCATCGTCGCCGGCGGCTTCTACGGCTGGCCATTCATCAACGGCGACGGCGTGCCGGATCCGGACATGGGCGCCGGCAACGGGGCGCTGCTGGCAAGTGCGCTGCCACCCGCGCACGGCTTCCGCGCGCACACCGCGCCGCTCGGCATCACCTTCCTGCGCAACCCCGCGCTGCCGTCGGCCTACCGGCGCGCCGCGCTGGTGGCGCTGCACGGCTCCTGGAACCGCTCCACGCCCGACGGCTACAAGGTGGTGCTGCTGCAGTGGGATGAATCCGGGCGCATCGCGGAAAGCGATTTCCTCGGCGGCTTCGAGGCCGACGGCAACATCATCGGGCGACCCGTCGACGTGGCCGAGGCCGCGGACGGCACGATCTTCGTCAGCGACGACTACGCCGGGGCGATCTATCGCATCGTTCCCGGTGACGGCGCGTCGGGCGCACCGGCTGCCGCCATGCCCACCGCGGTGCCGGCCGCCGCCGATCCGCTCGCGGGCATCGATGCGGACGGCATCGCCGCCGCCCGCGCCGAGGGCGAACGGCTGTGGCAACGCCACGCCTGCGCCGGTTGCCATGCGCCGGGCACGCCGGTCGCCGACAAGCTGGCGAGCGTCGATGCGCGCTACACGCTGCAGTCACTCGCCGACTACTTCAGCGCGCCGACCACGCCGATGCCGGTATTCCCGCTGTCGGAGGCCGAGCGGCGCAGCCTC
>JAGPES010000251.1:0-3192 GCA_018057015.1 Pseudomonadales bacterium
CGAAAACGAACATCAGGTCCTGGATCTTGTTGCCCAGCGTCTCGTCGGCTTCCTTGATGTGGTCCATCAGCTGCTGCTCGGCGGCGCTCTCGAAGTTGTTCATGATCTCGGCGGCGAACTTCACGCCACCGAGGAAGTGCCCCTGCGGCAGGCCGGAACCGGTGAGTTCGCCCTCGACGATCTTGTTCAGCTCCTGCAGCGCCGCGGCGTTCACGGTCTCCATCGTGGCGATGCGCATGAGCAGGTCCGTGCGTGCCTTGTCGGAGAACTGCGCCAGCACCTCGGCGGCCTGGTCAGGGTAGAGATAGGACAGGATCACGGCCTGGATCTGCGGGTGCTCGCCGCGGATGGTGTTCGCGACCAGCTTCGGATTCATCCAGCGCAGGCCCTCGAGCCCCTTGGTCTTGTCGCTCATCAGGATGTGGTCGATCACCGTGGTGGCGCGCTCCTCGCCGAGCGCCTCGATCAGCACGTTGCGGATGTAGGTCTCGGTGCCGACGCCGAGTCCCGTGGCCGCGCCCGCCTCGACCAGCACCTGCTCCATCACCAGCGCCACGTCGGCGGACTTCACGTCGCTCATGTTCGCCATCTGCGCGCCGACCTTCTGCAACTCCTTGGGCGTCAGGTGGCGCATGATGCTCGCGGCATTCGATTCCCCCACCGACAGCAGCAGGATCGCCGCCTGCTCGATCGGCTTGAGGTGTTCGATGCCGGCCTTTTCCTCACTCACTGTCACGCACCCACTTGCGCACCACCTGCGCCACGCGCTCGGCGTCGCTCTCGACCATCGACTGCACCGCGGAGAGGCGCGACTGGTACTCGCGCCCCGGCGCCGCCAGCAGAAGCGCCTCGGCCTGGCTCTCGCCCGAGCGCTGCTGCGCCGCCTCGAGCCGCAGCCGCTCCTCGCGGTGGCGATCCTCCAGCGCGCGCAGCTGCTTCACGTTGCTGCTGAGAGAGCGTAGCACGGGCCGCACCACCGCGAGCAGCACCGCCAGCACCAGCAGCGCGGCCAGCCCCTGGCGCACCACGGGGAAGAACCAGTCCTGCTGCCAGAACGGCACCGACTCCAGTTGCGCATCGGTCGCGGGCAGGTCGAAGAAGGCCGCGTTCACGACATTGACGCTGTCGCCGCGCGCCGGATCGTAACCGACGGCGTCGCGCACCAGCGTGGTGACGCGCTCCAGCGCGGCATCGTCCCAGGGCAGGTCCTCGCGCTCGCCGCTTTCCGCATTCACGCGCATACGATCGTCCAGCACCACGGCTACCGTGAGCCGGCGCACCTTGCCCACCTGGTGGCGGGTGTGGCTCAACGAGCGGTCGACCTCGTAGTTCTTCGTCGACTGGGTGCGCACGCTGCGCGGCGCCGCCGGCGCCGCGGGCTCCCCGGCCGGCACGGCAGTCACCACCTCGGGTGCGGCGCCAGGAACCGGGGGCTGGTTGCTCAGCGCGCCCGGAATGCCCGCGCCGGCATCGCCGAGGACGCGCTGCTCGTCGAGGCGCTGCTCGCTGCGGATCGCGGGAAGGTCCGGGTTGTAGATCTCGTCGGTCTGCTCGACCGCGGTGAAATCCACGTCGGCCGTCACCTCGGCCTTGTAGCGACCACCGCCGACGATGGGGTCGAGGATGCGGTGCACGCGCTGCACCAGCTGTTCCTCGAGCTTCGCGGTGTACTCGAGCTGCTTGTTCGCCGCCGCGGCATCGGCGTCGTCGACGAAGTTCGACAGCAGCTTGCCCTTCTGGTCGACGATGGTGACGTTCGCGAGATCGAGCTCCGGTACGCTGGAAGCCACCAGGTTGCCGATGGCGCGCACCTGCCCTTCCTGCACCGCGCGCCCGGGCTGCACCTCGAGCAGCACCGAGGCGCTGGGACGGCGCTGGTCGCGCACGAACGCCGAACGCTCGGGAATCGCCAGGTGCACGCGCGCGGCGCGCACGCTCGAGATGCTGGCGATGGTGCGCGCGAGCTCGCCTTCCAGGCTGTGGCGGTAGCGCGCGGCTTCCATGAACTGGCTGGTGCCGATGCCCTGTTCCTTGTCGAGCATCTCGAAGCCCACCGCGCGCTCGTTGGGCATACCGGCACCGGCCAGCGCCAGGCGCGCGTCGTGAAAGCGCGAGGACTCGACCAGCAGCGCGCCGCTGTTCTCGTCGATGCGGTAGGCGATGCCGTTGGTCTCGAGCACACCCACCACCGCGGCGGAATCGAGGTTCTCCAGGCTGCCGTAGAGCGGGCGCAGTTCCGCGCCCTGCGTCCACAGCACCAGCCACACCGCCAGCGCCACGCTGGCCGCGAGGCCGACGATCACGCCCACCTGGCGCGGGATCGACAGCCCCGCGATGCCGGCCACATACGGATTCAGCGGCGCCACGTACCCGGCACCCCCGCCGCTCCCCCCGGCCACGGCCGGCAACTGCCTTGCGGCATCCTGCTCGGTATCTGCCATGCCCCCTCAGGCCCCCTGCGCGTAGACCGGCCTCAGACCGGCATGTTCATGATGTCCTTGTACGCATCGACCAGCTTGTTGCGCACCTGCGTCATGGCCTCGAAGGCGATGCTCGACTTCTCCGCCGCGATCATGACCTGCGTGAGGCTGACGCCCGGCTGGCCCACCTCGTAACCTTCGCGCAGCGTGTTGGCCTGCTGCTGCACGGCATTGACGCTGTCGATGGCCTGGCTGAACAGCTCGCCGAACGCCGGCGCCGGGGATTGCGGGCGCGCGAGCTGCCCGGGTTCGATGCGTCCGGGCGCCATCTCGCTCGCCGGGCGCTGCATCTGCGCCTGGATCATGCGCATCTGCGCCAGGACTTGGGTGATATCCGCTCGTTCGACCATCGCGCCCTCCTGCCGGCTGCCGGACCGGGCCGATTCCGCACTCCGGCGCCGCGGCCTGCGGGCCGGGCGACGGGATATTGACGGAATCAGCGCCGGATCAACGTTCGGATGAGCAGAAGCATTTTCCGGGCCAGCTGCTGACGCGCAGCTGTGCCCGCGCCAACGGGGATTGCCAGTGTGGGTCGGCATTCATGCCGACATGTGCCGGCCCGGATGCTGCTGTCGCCATGAATGGCGACCCACAGGTGCTTTCGATGTGGGTCGGCATTCATGCCGACATGTGCCGGCCCGGATGCTGCCGTCGCCATGAATGGCGACCCACAGGTGCTTTCGATGTGGGTCGGCATTCATGCCGACATGTG
>JAGPES010000251.1:3292-5467 GCA_018057015.1 Pseudomonadales bacterium
ACCCACAGGTGCTTTCGATGTGGGTCGGCATTCATGCCGACATGTGCCCGCCCGGATGCTGCCGTCGCCATGAATGGCGACCCACAGGTGCTTTCGATGTGGGTCGGCATTCATGCCGACATGTGCCGGCCCGGATGCTGCTGTCGCCATGAATGGCGACCCACAGGTGCGGCACTCAGCCGACGTTGACGGCGCGGATCAGCGCGTCGGCGCGCGGGCGGGCGCGCAGCGAGGCGAAATCGAACAGCGCGGTGTCGGCGAGCTGCGAGGGCGCGACGTTGGCGATCGCGGCGAAGATGGACTCCATGCGCCCCGGGTAGCTGCGCTCCCAGTCGCGCAGCATCTCCTTGACCGCCTGGCGCTGCAGGTTCTCCTGCGAGCCGCACAGGTTGCAGGGGATGATCGGGAAGCCCCGGCATGCGGCGTACGCTGCGAGATCCTCTTCCCTGCAGTAGGCGAGCGGGCGGATCACCACGTTGTCGCCGTCGTCGCTGAGCAGTTTCGGCGGCATCGCCTTCAGCTTGCCGCCGAAGAACATGTTGAGGAACAGCGTCTCGACGATGTCGTCGCGGTGGTGCCCGAGCGCGATCCGGGTGGCGCCGATCTCGCGCGCGAAGCTGTACAGGTTGCCCCGGCGCAGGCGCGAGCACAGCCCGCAGGTGGTCTTGCCCTCGGGGATCACCGACTTCACGATGCTGTAGGTGTCGCGCTCGAGGATGTGGTACTCGATGCCCAGGCCCGACAGGTAATCCGGCAGCACCTCCTCGGGGAAGCCGGGCTGCTTCTGGTCGAGGTTCACGGCGACCAGGTCGAAGGCGACCGGCGCAGTCTTCTGCAGGTTCATCAGGATGTCGAGCATCCCGTAGGAGTCCTTGCCGCCCGAGAGGCACACCATCACGCGATCGCCCGCCTCGATCATGCGGTAATCCTCGATCGCGCGGCCGACGTTGCGCCGCAGCCGTTTCTGCAGCTTGTTGAACTCGGTGCGGCTCTTGCGCGGGTCCGCCGGGGCCACGAGGCATCTCCTGGGTGCTGGATCGGGGACGCATTCTACCGACTTGCGGGTCGGCATTCATGCCGACTTGTGCCTGTGGGTCGGCATTCATGCCGACTGGTGCCGGCCGGTACGCAGCGGGCTCGGCTGCGCCGAACCCTTGTCGGGCTGAAGCCCGACCCACAGCCAGGCCCACAGCCCCGTCGTGAGGAATGCGACCTCGACGCGGGACGCCCGTGTTGGCGCCGCCGGGGCCAACCGCTACAATCTGCGCCCTTCCCCTGCAACCCGACCGCAGTTTTCCCACCCAAGCCGACAGGAAGCCCCGAGATGAAAAAGCCCGTTCGCGTAACCGTCACCGGCGCCGCCGGCCAGATCAGCTACAGCCTGCTGTTCCGTATCGCCTCGGGCGCGATGCTCGGTCCCGACCAGCCCGTGATCCTGCACATGCTCGAGATCACGCCGGCTCTGGGCGCCCTGCAGGGCGTGGCCATGGAGCTCGAGGACTGCGCTTTCCCGCTGCTGGCGGGCACCGTGTGCACCGACAACGCCGAGCAAGCCTTCGCCGACGCGCAGTACGCGCTGCTGGTGGGCGCGCGCCCGCGCGGCCCGGGCATGGAGCGCAAGGACCTGCTCGAAGCCAACGCCGCGATCTTCTCGGTGCAGGGCAAGGCGATCAACGCCGCCGCCGCGCGCGACATCCGCATCCTGGTGGTCGGCAACCCGGCCAACACCAACTCGCTGATCGCCCAGCGCAACGCGCCGGACATCAACCCGCGCCAGTTCACCGCGATGACGCGCCTCGACCACAACCGCGCCATCACGCAGCTGGCGAACAAGACCGGCAACCCGATCACCGCGGTCACGCACATGACGATCTGGGGTAACCACTCCTCGACGCAGTACCCGGACCTGTTCAACGCGAAGGTGAACGGCAAGGCCGCGATTGATCTCGTGGACCGCGGCTGGTACGAGAACGACTTCATCCCGTCCGTGCAGCAGCGCGGTGCGGCCGTGATCAAGGCGCGCGGCGCCTCCAGCGCGGCATCGGCGGCCAATGCCGCCATCGACCACATGCGCAGCTGGGCGCTGGGCACCGCGCCCGGCGACTGGGTCAGCATGGGCGTCTGCAGCGACGGCAGCTACGGTATCAGGGAAGGCCTGATCTACTCCTTCCCCTG
>JAGPES010000252.1 GCA_018057015.1 Pseudomonadales bacterium
CGGCAAGCCCGGGTGCCGTTGCGCCCAGGATCCGCAGGCCCGTCATGGCCCGTACTACGAATGGGGGCACATGATCGGCGGCAAGCTCGTGCATCGCATGGTCACGCCAGCGCAGGCCGAGCTTCTACAACACGCGATCGACAACCACCGCCGTGCCAAGCAGCTTATGCGTGAGTGGGAGGAGCAGACCGAGCGTCTCATCGACTTGGAAGTACCGCGCCAACCTTGACCTTCCCGCGACCGGGAAATTACGCGCAAATGCGTCTGGCGACCTGCGGAAAGTAAGCCGGTATGCCGATCCTTCCGGTTATTGAATGTCGCCGGCGCGCTTCGAATCACGCGGCGCCGCGTCTGCTCCTACGATCAGTGCACTGGCCCGGAAGTCTCCGGGCCCCTCACCATCCATCGCGGCATGCACCGCGGCAAGGGCATTCATGAAAGCGCAAGACAGCACCGACCTGACGCGGGTGGGTCCCGGAACCGTCATGGGAGAGTTCATGCGGCAGTACTGGATACCCGCGGCGCTCTCCTCCGAGTTGCAGGCGGACGGCGATCCCATGCGGCTGATGCTGCTGGGCGAGAAGCTCGTCGCCTTTCGCGACTCGCAGGGATGCGTCGGCATCTTCGACCACCGCTGCCCGCATCGCTGCGCCTCGCTCTACCTGGGCCGCAACGAGGAAAGCGGCATCCGCTGCGTCTACCACGGCTGGAAGTTCGACGTGCGAGGGAACTGCGTGGACATGCCCAACGTGCCGGCGCGCCAGGAATTCAAGGACAAGGTGCATGCCAAGGCCTATCGCACGACCGAACGCAACGGCCTGGTGTGGGTGTACATGGGCCGGCAGCAGGAATCGCCCCCGCCCTTGCCCAACATCGAGGCCAACCTGATCCCCGGCAACGAGATCTGGTGCCTGCAGCGGGAGTGCAACTGGCTGCAGGCGCTGGAGGGCGACATCGACACCTCTCACGTGGGTTTCCTGCACGTGGGGATGCTCAAGCCCGAGGACCTCGACGACGACCATCCGATGCGCCCCACCGTCATCAACCGCGCTCCCGAGTATGAGGTGCGCAACACCGACTGGGGCACGATGTACGGGGGATTCCGCACGAACGACGACGGCCAGATGTCCTGGCGCGTCGCCCACTTCATGTTCCCGTTCTGGACGCAGACGCCCAACGCACGCTTCTCCAGCCGCGCCATCGCGCGCGCCTGGGTGCCGATGGACGACCACCACAGCATGCTGTTCGACATCTCGGGCGGGGTCGACGAAGGTAACCCTGCCTACGTGTCCAAGCGCAGGAACGGGCAGCCGCTGTACGAGAAGTTCGAGTACGAGCCGAACACCAACGACTGGCATGGCCGCTGGCGCTGCCGTGACCGGGCGCACAACGACTGGGGCCTGGATCGCCAGTCGCAGCGCGACGGGACGCAATACACCGGCATCGGCAACATCACCATCCAGGACCAGGCGGTGACCGAGAGCATGGGGCCCATCACGGACCATGACTGGGAACATCTCGCGCCGACCGACCAGATGATCGCCCGCACCCGCCGTCGCCTGCTGCTCGCGGCCCGTGCTTATCGCGACAGCGGCGAACTGCCGCCGGGCGCCAGCGACCCGGACACCTTCATGGGCGCACGCGCCGGCTCCTTCCTGTTCGCCCCCGACGCGCCGCTGGAACAGGCTTACCAGGCGCAACTGGAAAAGGCGGTGCGCTGGACGGCGCAGCCCGAGGAGCGGGCATGAAGGCGAGGGTTCGATCGGTCCGCTGGGAGGCACAGGACATCCTGGGCTTCCGGCTGGAGCCACTGCCCGGGGCGCACCTGGCACCCTTCACCGCCGGTGCCCACGTCGACGTGGCGCTGCGTCCTGGCCTCACCCGCAGCTATTCCCTGCTGAACGACCCCAGGGAGCACGGCGCCTACGAGATCGCCGTGCAACTGGACCCCGCCACCCGCGGCGGCTCGCGCCACATCCACGAGGAATGGCGTGCCGGGCAGCTGGTGGAAGTCTCGGAACCGCGCAACAACTTTCCGCTGGAGGAGAACTCAGCTCACACTGTGCTGGTCGCCGGCGGCATCGGCATCACGCCCATGCTGTCGATGATCGCGAGACTGCAACGCCTGGGATCTTCCTGGGAGCTGCATTACGCCGTGCGCACGCGGGCCCGTGCAGCTTTCCTCGACCAGCTGGCGGCATTCGCGCAGGTACATGTGACCATCGACGATGAGCCGAGCACGCCGCGGCTCGACCTGCAGCGCCTGCTCGGCTCGCTGGCGCCGCAGGCGCATGCCTACTGTTGCGGGCCCGCCGGCATGCTGGCCGCGTACCGCGAGCATGGCGCCCACCTGGGCAAGCGCCTGCACTTCGAGTATTTCTCGGCGGACACGCAGCCTGCATGCCAGGGCGGCTACCGGCTGGAACTCCAGCGCAGCGGCAAGACCCTCGAGGTCAAGGCCGGCGAGACCATGCTGGACGCGTTGCTCAACGCCGGTGTCGACGTGGGCTTCGCCTGCACCGAAGGCGTCTGCGGCAGCTGCCGCGTGCCTGTGCTCCATGGCGTGCCGGACCACCGCGACGTCTTCCTCACCCAGGACGAACGCGATGCGAACGACGCCGTGATGGTGTGCTGTTCCGGGGCACGCACCCCGTCCCTTACCCTGGACCTCTAGATGGACATGCCGACCGGCAACAAGAGCACCGTGAATTTCGACTTCCACGGCCGCACGGCACTGGTCACCGGCGCCGGCCGCGGCGTGGGCGAGGAGATCGCCCGCCTGTTCCACGCCTCCGGCGCGCGCGTCGCGGTGAGCGACATCGACGGGCAAGCCGCGCGGCAGCTGGCGGATCGCCTGGACGATTCCGGCGTCTCTGCGATGGCCCTGACACTCGACGTGCGCAGCAAACGGGCGTTCGAGGATGCGCGGGACCGCATCGCCAGCGCCTGGGGCCGTACCGACATCGTGGTCAACAATGCCGGTTACGCCAAGCGCACGCCGGTGCAGGACATCACGACCGAGGAGTTCGACGACATCGTGGCAATCAACATGCGCAGCGTCTTCCTCAGCTGCCAGGTCTTTGCCGATCACATGCGCTCCAACGGCTGGGGCCGCATCGTCAACATCACTTCGCTGGCCGGGCAGAACGGCGGCACGGTCGCGTCGGCGCACTACGCGGCAGCCAAGGCGGGGGCGACCATGCTGTCGAAGTACTTCGCACAGCAGCTCGCGGGCACCGGCGTCACCGTCAACGCCATCGCGCCGGGCCCGATCTCCACGGCCAAGGGGCGGCTGTCGCAGGAACAGATCGAGCGCATCGAGAAGCTGGTGCCGATCGGCCGATTCGGAGAAGCCTCCGAGTTCGCCGCCGCGGTGGCGCTACTGGCGTCCGACCAGGGCGGGTTCTTCGTCGGGGCGACTCTGGACATGAACGGCGGGCTCTTCATGCGCTGAGAAAAGCCGGCTATCGTTCCCGCCTTACTCCCGATTCCTGAATTGCAGCTCGACGCCGCCCAGCCATGACAGAAGCACCCGCTCTCGGAGATCCCACACTCGATGCTGACCACGCGAAGCTGGCCGACCTCGTCGACCGCCTCGCCGCTGCCAAAGGCGCAGACGTGCTCGCCAGCCTCGACGCGCTTCAGGCGCACGCCAGCGAACACTTCGCGCTGGAGGACCAGGAATTGCGGCAGATGCGTGACGGCAACGCCAGCTGCCACCTGGACGAGCACGCGGCCGTGCTCAAGTCGATGGACGAGGTGCGCGGCATCGTCGCGGCCGGTCCGGACTCGACCGAGTCCGCCCATCTGGTGGCGCGGCTGACGGCCGAGCTGCGCCGCTGGCTGCCCGAGCACGTGACGGCCATGGATGCAGGCGTCGCGCATACCCGCACCCGCAGTCGCCTGGGTGGGGCGCCGGTGGTGCTCACTCGCCGGTCTTCGCCTCCGGGCTGATCGGCGCCACCTCACCACGCATACCTAGGACCGCAGGGAAAACTCTCTCCGGTCGCCGCCCGGCCCGGATCACAGTGTGGACGTGTCCACACCGTCCCGCCGGCCCCGCTCCGCCGAGTCCTGCCCCTGGCAGGCCGACGGTCGCTTCGCTGCCGACCTGCCGCTGGAGGACTATCCCAGCACCATGCTGCTGCGGCTCGCCCAGGCGATCCAGCAGCAGGTCAGCGCCACCTACGCACGTGCGCACGGCCTGTCGGTGGCCGAGTGGCGCATGCTGGCACGGCTGAATTCGGAAGGCTCCGTGCAACTGGCCACGCTGTGCCGCGCGCTGGCGATGGACAAGGCGTACGCGGGGCGGCTGCTGCGCTCCCTCGGCGCACAGTCGCTGGTCACGGTCGAAGCCGATCCGGCCCACGGCCGCCGGCTGATCGTGGCGATCACCCCCGCCGGCCGCGCGCTGGCGCGCCGCATCCTGCCGCAGGCGCGCGCAAGCCAGGAGCAGTTGCTGCAGGTGCTGGATCCGCAGGAGCGCGCCGCGCTGTACGCATCGCTGAAGAAGCTGCAGGCCGCGCTGGACGATACCGCGCCCCAGCCCGCCAGCCACGCGACCGAGCAGCCCGCCCAGCAGCTTGCGGCCCGCCTGTTCGAGGTACTGCGAGGTCAACCCCACGCCCACGGTGGCGAGGAAATCCTTGACGTGCCCGGAGTCGAGTTCGTAGCCGTAGGCCTGGCCGATGCGGTAGACCAGCCGCATCTGCAGCGGGATGATCGCCATGGTCGACAGCGTCTCCGGCAGCAGTTCCAGCGCGCCGTTGGTGATGGCGGCGTTGAGGATGGTCTGGTCGAGCTCCTGCTCGCTGACGTTGGGCGTGCGCACGCCCACGCCCACGCCAGCCACGCCCGCCGTGGGCACGGGCGGAGGCTCGACACTGCCGCCCGGCGCCGGCACCGGGCCGGCCATGGGCGCGGCGGCGACGGATTCGGCGTCTTCGGTGAACTGCCGCGCCCGGCCCGCATCCAGGCCCAGGGTGCTGCGCAGTTGCTCCAGGAACTTCTGCTCCGGCAGCGACTGCACACCGTCGGCATCGCACACGCAGACCGCCATCTCGTAGGCCAGCTGGCGCGTGTCGGCCGAGCGCAGGGCCGCGGCGGTACCGGCCAGGTCCACCCGTTTCATCAGCACGTCCTGCACCAGCGTGGGCAGGTGCACCGCGTCGGACTGCGCCAGCCCCTCGGCGATGCGCCTGACCTCCGCGCGCTCGCGGTCATGCTTGTCGCCGTCGACGAAGGCGGCCATGAGGCTGAGGGTGACGATCGCTTGTGTTTCGGTCTGGGTCATGGGGACTCCGGCTCGGGATGAGCCAGGTAGGGGTCTCCTCGTTTTCAGTGCAATAAGTGACGGTACGAAAAGCTAGCACTGGCGCGGAGGTGGTGTTGGTAGATCGTTGATTTCATTGACTTTCCTGTTCACTTTCAAATCTGCGATTCGTGGC
>JAGPES010000253.1 GCA_018057015.1 Pseudomonadales bacterium
AGCACCGTGATGCCCGCCTCGCAGAACACGCGCGCGAACGCATCGAGCGCCATCGCGCGCGTCGCCGAGAAGCCGTGCGCCATGACCAGCGCCGGACCGTTGCCGGCGCCCACGGGCGTGTAGAGCCCGCCACGCAGCGTGGTGCCGCCGAAGCCGGGAAAGGAGATGTCGCTGCGCATGGTCGGGTCCCCGTAGGTGCGGCCAGTGCCGATCACCGGGCGCCGGGGGCGATTATCGCCGGCACCGCTAGGTCGTGGCCAGCCGCGCGGAGGCGATGTCGCGGATGCGCTGCACCATCGCGCGCAGGCCGTTGCCACGCGTGGGGCTCAGGTGCTTGAGCAGATCGAGTTTTTCGAAATAGCCCTCGATGTCGAAGTCGAGGATCGCCCGCGGCGTCTGGCCGTCGAAGGCCGCGAGGACGATCGCGATCAGGCCACGCACGATCAGCGCGTCGCTGTCGATATCGAAGACGATCCGCCCGTCGCGCTCGCGCCAGTCCAGCCACACCTGGCTCTGGCAGCCGCGCACCAGCAGTTCCTCGCGCTTCTGCGCCTCGGGAAGCGCCGGCAGTTCCTTGCCGAGGTCGATGATGTAGCGGTAGCGGTCTTCCCAGTCATCGAAGAAGCCGATCGTCTCGACGATGTCCTCGACGCTGTGGGTAGTGCGGGTATTCAATCTCGGCTCCGGCATTGCATGCGATGCGCCCAAGTTCACCCCTAGGTTCCGCGTAAGTTCGACTTCAGTCGAACATTGTCCGGCTGAAGCCGGACCTACGGTTCAGTAAAACAGGCCGGTCTCGAGTTTCGCCTCGTCCGACATCATCTCGCGCGACCACGGCGGGTCGAACACGAGCTCCACCGTCACCTTGCGCACATGGGGCACCTTCGCCACGCGGTACTCCACGTCGCCCACCAACACCGGCCCCATGCCGCAACCCGGCGCGGTCAGCGTCATGCGGACGCGCACTTCGCCCGCTGCCTGGTCGATGTCCACCGAATACACCAGCCCGAGCGCGACGATGTCCACCGGTATTTCCGGGTCGAACACCGTGCGCAGCGCCTCGTAGACCTGCTCCTCGGCGATGCGCCCGTCCGCCGGCGCCGCGAAATCCAGCTCCAGCGCCGCGAATCCCAGCGCGTCGGCATCGGTGCCGTCCACCCTTGCCATGTTGCCGTTGACCGTCACCGTGTAGCTGCCGCCCAGCGACTGCGTGATCGTGACGAAGGAATCCTTCGGGATCGTGATCGGCGTGCCCACCGGCACCAGGCGCGCAGGACAGTCGCGCTGCGTCACCACCATGCGCCGTTCCATCAGGCCCGGGCCTCCCCGTCGATGCTGAAGCTCTCGCCGCAGCCGCAGTAGTCCTTCGCGTTCGGGTTGCCGAAGCGCAACAGGCTGTTGAGGCCCTCGCGCACGAAATCCACCGTGGTGCCGCGCAATATCGGCAGCGAGCCGCGATCGATCCACAGGCACACGTCATCGGCAAGCTGCATCAGCAGGTCGTCGGCAGGCGGCGCCTCGACCAGGTCCATCACGTACATGTACCCGGTGCAGCCGCTCTCCTTGACGCTGAGACGCAGCCCCGCCGCCTTCGCGGCGAGGATCTGCTGGCGGAAATGGCGCACCGCGGCCTCGGTCACCTCGACCGGCGCCTGCGGATCGGCATGCTGGACTTCGATGGCAGTGCTCACAGGAAACTCCGGACCTTGTGCAACGCCGCGAACAGCGCTTCGACTTCGGCGTGCGTGTTGTAGAGACTGAACGAGGCGCGGATCGTGCCGGGCACGTTGAAGCGTGCCATCGCCGGCTGCGCGCAATGATGCCCGGTGCGCACCGCGACACCCTGCTGGTCGAGCAGCGTGCCCACGTCCTGCGGATGGCCGCCTTCCAGCAGGAAGCTGAGCACCGCGACCTTGTGCGGCGCGCTGCCCACGAGGCGGAATCCCGGCAGCCCGCGCGCGAGCTCGAGCGCGTGCGCCAGCAGTGCGTCCTCGTGCGCCGACGCCGCGGCGCGGTCGATTCCCGCCAGCCAGTGGATCGCGGCCCCCAGCCCCACGGCGCCGGCAATGTGCGGCGTGCCGGCCTCGAAGCGGTACGGCAGCGCGGCGTAGCGCGTGCCCGCGAAGGACACGGTCTCGATCATCTCGCCCCCGCCCTGCCAGGGCGGCATCGCCTCCAGCCACGCGCGCTTGCCGTAGAGCACGCCGATGCCGGTGGGACCGAACATCTTGTGGCCCGAGAAGGCGTAGAAGTCCACGTCGAGCGCCTGCACGTCCACCGGCATGTGGCCCACGGCCTGCGCGCCGTCGAGCAGCACCGGCACGCCCACCGCGTGCGCCGTGTGGATGATCTGCGCGACCGGGTGCACCGTGCCCATCGCGTTGGAAACATGCTCCAGCGCCACCAGCCGCGTGCGTTCGCCCAGCAGGCGCGCGAAGGCCTCGAGATCGAGGCGCGCGTCGTCGGTGACCGGGATCGGCACGACGGTGGCACCGACCGCCTCGGCCGCGAGCTGCCACGGCACGATGTTCGAGTGGTGCGCGAGACCCGAGACCAGGATCTCGTCGCCCGCGCGCAGGCGGCTCCGGGCGAAGCTCGCCGCCACCAGGTTGATGCTCTCGGTGGTGCCGCGGGTCCAGATCACCTGCTCGCGCGAGGGCGCGTTGATGAACCCGCAGACCGCGTCGCGCGCGCCCTCGAAGGCGCTGGTGGCGCGATCGCTCAGCGCGTGAGCGCCGCGATGCACGTTGGAATTGATCTCGCGGTAGTAGGACGATACCGCCTCGATCACCGCCACCGGCTTCTGCGTGGTAGCGGCGTTGTCGAGGTACACCAGCGGCTTGCCGTTGACCTGCTGCGCGAGGATCGGGAACTCGGCGCGCAGGCGCGCGGCATCGAAGGCCGCGGCGACCGGGGCACGGGCCGGCGTCACGAGGATTCCCCCTGCAGCACGTCCGCGCGCCCGAACCAGCCGGTCAGCACCGCGCGCAGCGCCACGCCGAGCGGCTCGATCGGGATGTCCCTGACCAGCTCGTTGATGAAGCCGAAGCCGAGCAGCACTTCGGCCTCCCGGCGCCCGATACCGCGCGTCAGCAGGTAGTACAGGCTCTTCTCGTCGATGCGGCTCACCGTGGCACCGTGCGAGCAGCGCACGTCGTCGGCGTAGATCTCAAGTTCCGGCTTGGTGTTGACCTCGGCCGTATTGCTGAGCAGCAGGTTGCGGTTGCTGAGATCCGCGTTGCTCTTCTGCGCCTGCGGGTGGATGTGGATGCGCCCGTTGAACACCGCGCGCGCGGCGTCGTCGACGATGCCGCGATAGACCTGGTGCGTGGTGCCCTGCGCGACCTCGTGCTCCACCGTCGTGTGCAGGTCGATGTGCTGCGAATGGCGCGACAGATACACGCCGTCGAGGCGGCATTCGCTGCCGGCCCCCAGGTGGCGCAGGCGCAGGTCGAGCCGCTTCAGGCGCCCGCCGAGTGCCAGCACCAGGCTCTCGCAGAGCGCGGCGCGCCCGAGCTCGACGTAGACGCCGCCGATGTGGATCGCGTGCTCCTCCTCGAGGTGCAGGCGGTAATGGCGCAGCTGCGCCGCCTCGCCGACACGGATCTCGGTGGTGCCGCTGACCAGGCCGTTGTGCTCGCCCGGCAGGCTCGCGAAATGCTCGATGAGCCCGGCCTCGGCGCCGCGCCCGAGCACCACCAGCAGGCGCTGCGCATGCGCGAAGGCCGCCGGCTGCCCCACGCCGAGGTGCACCACGTGCAGCGGCCGCGCGGCCTTCACGCCGGCGCCGACGTGAAACAGCACGCCGTCATCGAGCCAGCAGCCGTTGAGCGCCGCGAAGGGATTGCCGTGGCCCGCGGCGATCTGCCCGAGCGCACCCTCGATCACCGCGCGGTCACCGGGATTCGCCTCGCGGAAGGATACCGCGCGAACGCCCGGCTGGTGCCCGAGCTGGGACAGCGCCGGCACGAAGCGCCCGTTCACGAACACCAGCCGGTCGGCGTCGAGCCCGGCGATCAGCGCCGCGGCATCGATCGCCGGGACGGCCGCGGCCGGCCGGTTCAGGTAATCGTGTTCGCCCAGCGATTCGAGGCTGGTGTACTTCCACGATTCGGTCTTGCGCGTGGGCAGGCTCGCGCCCAGCCATTCCGCTCGGGACGCCTCGCGCTGCGCCGCCAGCCAGGGCAGCGCCTCGGCATCGCCGAGCAGGCGCGCGGCGAGGTGTTGGTCAAAGGCGCCCATCTACGCGACCTCTTTCTCGATCCAGGCGTAGCCCTTCTCCTCGAGCTCCAGCGCCAGCTCCTTGCCGCCGGACTTCACGATGCGCCCGTGCGCCAGCACGTGCACGTAATCCGGCACGATGTAATCGAGCAGGCGCTGGTAGTGCGTGACGATCACGAAGGAACGCCCGGGAGAGCGCAGGCTGTTCACGCCGTTGGCCACCACCTGCAGCGCGTCGATGTCGAGCCCCGAGTCGGTCTCGTCGAGGATCGCGAGCCGCGGCTCCAGCAGCATCATCTGCAGCAGCTCGTTGCGCTTCTTCTCGCCGCCGGAGAAGCCCTCGTTGACGCCGCGCTTGAGGAAATCGGGCTTCAGGTCCACCGCGGCGCATTTCTCGCGCGCGAGCTTCATGAAGCGCACCGCGTCCAGCGGCTCCTGGCCGCGGTGCGAACGCAGCGCGTCGACCGAGGCCTTGAGGAACTCCATGTTGCTGACGCCCGGGATCTCGACCGGGTACTGGAACGCGAGGAACAGCCCGGCGCGCGCACGCTCCTCGGTCGCCATCGCGAGCAGATCCCTGCCCTCGAAGCGCACGCTGCCGCCGGTGACCTCGTAGCCCTCGCGTCCCGACAGCACGTAGCCCAGCGTGCTCTTGCCCGAGCCGTTGGGCCCCATGATCGCGTGCACCTCTCCCGGCTTCACCTCGAGGTCGATGCCGCGCAGGATCTGCTTGTCGTCGATGCGTGCGTTCAGATTCGAAATGGACAGCATGTTGAATTCCAGCTTGTGGGTCGGGTTTCAACCCGACAAGGGTTCGGCACCGCCGGACCCGCCAAATCAGTCGGCATGAATGCCGACCCACAAAATCCGGTCGGCATGAATGCCGACCCGCAGGGGCTCATCCGACGGAGCCCTCCAGGCTCACCTCTAGCAGCTTGCCGGCTTCCACGGCGAACTCCATCGGCAGTTCCTTGAAGACCTCGCGACAGAAGCCGTTGACGATCATCGACACCGCCTTCTCCGCATCCAGGCCGCGCTGCTGGCACAGGAACAGCTGGTCCTCGCTGACCTTCGACGTGGTGGCCTCGTGCTCGACGGTGGCCGAGGGGTTGCGGCTCTCGATGTAGGGGAAGGTGTGCGCGCCGCACTTGTCGCCGATCAGCAGCGAATCGCATTGCGTGTAGTTACGCGCGCCCTCGGCGCCCGGATTGATGCGCA
>JAGPES010000254.1 GCA_018057015.1 Pseudomonadales bacterium
GAGAAAGCCGGTGTTGACCAGCAGGTCGCCGTCGGCAGTGGTGACCAGATACGCGTTGGAAATGTCCTTCACCATGAAGATGGTCTCGGTGATTCTTTCCGCCGCGCTCTGCTGGTCGCCCGCTGTAACCAGGGCGCCAAGCGGGGTCTGCTTGTCGTTGCTCATCAGCCGTTGTCTCCGAATTCGATCATCACCTTGGCGGACTGTGGCGTCGCGGCAATGCCAAGCCCTTCGATCACGCGGTCGAAGGGGAGCTTGTGGCTGATCATCGAGGCGATCTTGTCCTTCAGCCGCGGCATGGCCGCGACCACTTCGGGCATCTCGGTGGGATAGCCCATCGCGGTGGTGATGGTCATCTCGCTGGTCAGCATGCGCCCGAGCGGCACTTCGACCGGCTTCATGTAGGCGGCGGTGATCACCATGCGGGCATGGAACCTGGCCATCGTGATGACGTCGGCGAGGATGTTGGGCGCGCCCGCTGCATCGATATAGGCGTCGGTGCCGACGCCGACACGACCGTAGGAGCGCACCTCGCCGTGCAGCTTCGCCAACTCGGCACGCAGGTCGACCGTGGTCGGGTCGAGGGCTGTGCGCGCGCCCAGTGCCATGGCGCGTTCGCGCCGCTGCGGCGCGAGATCCAGCGCGACGACGTCGGTCACGCCGCGATCGACGAGCCAGAGGATCATGCCGAGACCGATGGGGCCGCAGCCGAAGACCACCACCTTGTCTCCGGCAGTGACCTCGGCGCGGTTGACGCCGTGCATGGCGACGGCGAGCGGTTCGCACATGGCGCCGACATCGTAGGGGATGCCCTCGGGGATCGGCAGGATCGAATCGCCGAGTCGCGCCTCGCGCACCAGCAACTCCTCGGTGAAGGCGCCTTCCGGCCCGCCGCTGCCGATGTTGCCCGGCGTCATCATCGGATTGACGATCACCGGTTGGCCGAGCGCAATGCCCTCGACCTGCGTGCCGATCTCGACGACCTCTCCGGCCCCCTCGTGGCCGAGCGCGGTGATGGTGCCGGGTGCGGGGATGCCACCGATCTTGATGTAGGAGAGGTCGCTGCCGCAGATGCCGCAGGCCTTCATCCTGATGACCACGTCCTTCGGACCGGCCGGCGGACGTTCGTAGGAGTCGAGGCGGGCGTCGCCTACGCCATGGATCTTGAGTAGCCGCATCCGGGTTCTCCTGTCGTCTGCCGTTGCGCTCACGGGCGTACCATGTAGCCGCCGTCGATGGTGATCGTCTCGCCGGTCAGGAACGACGAGGCGTCGCTGCACAGGTAGGCACCGATACCTTCGAAGTCTTCGGGATAGCCGACGCGGCCAATCGGTGTGCGCGGGCCGTACGTGTCGGAGATGTACCTGGCCGCCTGCTCGCCGCCCATCATCGGCGTGATGATCAGGCCCGGTGCCACGACGTTGGCGCGGATCCTGTACTTGCCGAATTCCACCGCCATGCAGCGGATCACGGCGGCGATGCCGGCCTTGGAGGCGGCGTAATTCTGCTTGCCCGGCAGGCCCTGGAACAGCGAGAGGCTGCCGCAGGCGACCAGCGAACCGCCCGGTTCGCCGGCCTCGGCGCGCGAAACCATGTGGCGGGCGCCTTCGCGCAGGGTGATGAACGCGCCGTGCAGCGCGACGTCGAGGAATTCGTGCCACTTGGCGGTCGGCATGTCGAACACCGAGCTATAACCGGGCGAAGCACCCGAATTGGCGAAGACGCAGTCGACGCGCCCGAAATCCTCCATCAGCTGGTCGTAGCCGGCGAGAATCTGCTCTTCCGAGGAAACGTCGACCTGGTAGGTCATGACGCGGCCCGCGCCGGCAGCTTCCAGCTGCGCCCTGGCGGCCGCGTTCTTTTCCGCATTGCGCGCCCAGATGGCGATGTCACCGCCCATCCTGGCAACGCCCATGGCGAAACCGAGACCAATGCCACCGTTGCCGCCCGTGATCATCGAGACCTTGCCGGTGCAATCGAACAGACCTTTGGTCAACGTCGTTTCCTCCCGTCGTGTCGCCACCGGATGCCGGCGTCATCTCCTGTTTGCCAAGCCAGTTTCCGCCACCCGGCTGAGCCCTTCAATAGCGAAGAGTATCGAGGACGGGCCGCAATGGTGCGCTCGGAACGCAACGCGTTCCAGTTCGCCGGCAACCCGGGCGCGGCCGGCAGTTCCACGACGGGTCGATGACCGGACGCAGACATCGTGTCCCGTGCTCGACGTCGAATGGCATTGCCAGGCCGCGACGACACACCTCAAGATGCCAGCCCTGGCGAGTGCCGGCAAATCCCTCCCGGAGCGCCCGGCTGGCGGGGATTCAAGAGGTCGCTTGATATGACGCAGCAACAACTGGTCGCCGACGAACTGGTCGCGCTGGCGAGGCGCAGGACGGGACTGGAACGCTTCGACAGCGACAGCTTCCGCGAAGGGCTCGAGATTTTCCTCGCCGATATCAACAGCAGCCGGCCTCCGGAGGCCGCCATCGAGAGGGTGCGCGGCGATGTCGTCGGCGCTCTCGCCAATCGGCTGAAGACCACGGCCTGCCTGGAGCAGCGGCCGGAGCTGCTCGAGCGTCCGATCGAGCGGCCGGTGTTCGTCTTCGGCATTCCGCGCACCGGCACCACGCTGCTCAGCAATCTGCTCGCGGCCGATCCGGCGCGCCGCTCGCCGTTGACCTGGGAAATCGATGACCCGGTCCCGCCGCCCACGAAGGACACGCTTTACAGTGATCCGCGCGCGCTGGCGCGGCTCGAGATGGAGCGCAGGATGCTGGCCGCGCGCCCGGAGATGGGCAAGTACTACCGTGGCTCGGCGATCTATCCCAACGAGTGCATGTTCTTCGTGCAGCACGACTTCAAGGCGCTGATCTGGGAGTCGCGCGGCAAGCTGCCCAACTATCGCGACTGGCTGTTCCAGGCCGACCTGTCCTCGACGTACAGGTATCACAAGCGCTTCCTGCAGTTGCTGCAGGCGGACGCGCCCGGCATCTGGAACCTCAAGATGCCTTCGCACGGGCTGTGGATACCGGCCCTGCTCGCGGTCTACCCCGATGCGCGGCTGGTCTGGACGCATCGCGATCCGCTGACCGCTACCGGTTCGTTCTGCAGCATCATTGCGCTGTCGCACCAGGCATACACTGCCAAGGTCGACATGGAATGGTTGGGACAGAATTGCTCCTGGCAGGCACAGCAGCACGCCAACCGCATCATGGACGCGCGTGATGCGTTCGGCGAGGCGCGCATCATCGACGTGCACTACGGCGACCTGGCACGGCAACCGATCGACACGATGCGCAAGCTGTACCAGTCTCTCGGCGACGAATTCACGTCCCAGGCCGAAGCGGGCATGCGTGCCTGGCTTGCCGACAATCCGCAGGACAAGTTCGGCAGGCACGAGTACAAGCTGGCGCAATACGGGCTGAGCCCGCAGAAAGTCTCGGCGCTGTTCGAGCGCTACCTGTCGCGCCACGAGGTCGAGCGCGAGGGTTGACCGGCACGCCTGGAGCACCGGGCCCTGGCCCGCTGGCGCGGTCGAGTACCTGATCCGGCGCGCGTCACCGCCGCCGGGACTACTGCCGGATGCGGGCAAGATTTTCCTGCATGCGGGCGATTGGCCGCACCGGATCCTGGCCATCCCCATGCCGGCTCACCGCCTGCATGCCGTCGAATGCCCCCAGCATGCTTTCCGTGGACTCGATCAGCTCCAGGTGCAAGCCGCCGGGCAGGTACTGTTCCAGGTATACGAACTTCAGCCCCGAAGCCATCTTGCCCGACTGGATCACGCGATCTTCCAGCCCGCGCTGCGCCAGCAACCGGTCGACATCGCTCACCAGCGTGGCGCAGTGGTTGAGCTTTCCGGGGGCATCGCGAAGAGCCCTGCTGCATCAGCGCTCCAAAACCAACGCTCATCGGCATCTCTCCTGGATGTTGCGCGGGGGGGGCGAGGCCTGCAGATCCGCAGGCGCCCGGGTGATCCGCATATGCAAGCGGTTCCTGGCGTGCCTGGACTCTTCCTCGCGCTGCAGTTCAACCGCCATCGCAACGTGCCCGAAGCTGAGCACCAGTTTCATCAGCCGCTGTTCGCTCTGGTCGAACTGATCCAGCGGCTTCCCGTCGAGATAGGCCAGGGCTTTCGGCACCAGTTCATTTGCCGCGTTGTAAAAGGCGGTGCGACTCGCGGCATCACTGATATCCCGGCAATGCGCGCGTCCCGCCGCCGTGTCGGCGGCCCAGAACTCCACGAAAGGCACCAGCGCTTCGAAGCCGGCTGGCAACACTGACGGCTGATTCATGCTGCACCTCGCGCCTTTTCCGCTTTGTAGGCCTGGACCTTCGCGTCGACGTGGTACATGAGGTGCCGCAGCAGCACCTCCTGCTGCTGCAGGTGGATGTGCTCGAGCGCGCCACTGCTCAGGCCACGTTGCCCTGCCTCGATCACCGTACGATCCTCCGAGTGGACATCGCGTGCCATGGCCATCGAAAACTCGCGCCCGTAGCGCTCGCTGGCATTCATGTCGTCGCCGACCCAATAGATGCGGATGACGCCGCGCGATCGCGTCGCGGACACCGGCATGACGTAATGCACGAAGGGTTGCGTGGGCGTGCCGATCATGAAGAGGTTGGGAAACACCGCGTAATAGGCGCGCCCATAAGGATGGTCCATCAGCCCCCTCTGCATCAGCGCGGGCACCAGCCTGCCAAATGCCACCCTCTGCGCGGGGCTGAGCCTGGGAGCGGGATTGGTCCAGATCGTCTGCGTGCGGTGCTCACCGTGAAAACCGTAGTCCACCGGGTAGCCAAACGGGTTGTCCGGTCCCACCGCGCCACCGCCGCCCGAGCGCGGATGGATGTAACGCAGATGGTAGTTCTCCTGGAAGTTGTCGTAGGTCAGCTTCCAGTTGGCTTCGATTTCGTAAACGTACTCGGAGAATGTCGTGGCCCTTGCGACCGGCAGTGTCTCCCACTGTTCGGGGAATGGACCCAGGTATTCGCGCAGGCCCTGCCCGGGCGAGGGATCCAGGTTGACGAAGATCAGGCCCGCGCACACATCGACGGATACCTTCGGCAAGCTGCAGTCTTTCTTGTCGACATAGAAACGCTGCATGTCCGGTGCGGCGCGCAGTTCGCCGTCATTGTTGAAGGTCCAGGCGTGGTAGGGGCATGTGAAGGTCGACTTGACCCCGTCCTGCTCCGCGACCAGTTGCGTGCCGCGATGCGTGCAGACGTTGTGGAAGGCGCGGATGAGGTCGTCCTTGCCGCGGGTGACCAGGATCGACGCGTTGGCAAAGTCGAGTTGCCGCACGATGAAGCTGCCGGCTTCGGGCAACTCGCAAACATGCCCCAGATTGAGCCACGACCGGCGGAAGATCGCCTCGCGCTCGAGTTCGAAATACTCGGGGCGATAGTAAGGACCGGCCGGGATCGGCCCCGTACCGAG
>JAGPES010000255.1 GCA_018057015.1 Pseudomonadales bacterium
GCACAGTGCCGGTACGGCAGGACTTGCCGAGGTCGTTGCGCATCAGGTCCACGATCATGACGTTCTCGGCGCGGTCCTTCTCCGAGGCAAGCAGACTGCGCGCCTGCTCGCGATCGGCTTCGGGGGTGTCGCCGCGGCGTCGCGTGCCCTTGATGGGGCGCGTCTCGATGCGCCCGCCGGCCAGGTGCAGGAATCGCTCGGGCGAAAAGCTGAGCACGCTGGCCGGGCTCCCGGGCAGGAACGCGGAATAGGGCGAGGCCATGCGTGCCCTCAGCCGCAGGTAGGCCGACCAGGGATCGCCGTGCGCTGTCGCGCTCAAGCGTTGCGCCAGGTTCACCTGGTAGCAGTCGCCGTCTCGGATATAGCGCTGCACGCGCGCGAAGGCACGGGCGTATTCGCCGTGGTCGAAATTCGAGCGGAACCGGGACTCCAGCCACAACGCCGCGGGCGCGGGTTCCGCGGGCGCCAGCAGGCGCTCGACGACGTGGTGCCGGGTTGCCGCGTCCACGGCTCCGGTGAACAACGCCACGCTCTCGGCGCGCTCGTGATCCTGCAGCAGCGCCCAGCCATAGATCCCGATCTGCATGTCGGCCACTGCAGGGGCCGGATCGCGCGGCGCCAGGCGCGCCGTGCGCCGCCCGAGGTCGTAGCCGAACCATCCGATCGCGCCGCCGGCGAAAGGCCATTCGCCACCGGGTGCCTCGCCGCCCGGGAAGTGCTCCGCGAGCGCCTGTGCCACCAGCGCAAAAGGATCCGAGGCACTCAGCACGGTGGTGCTGCCACGCGTGATGCGGGTGATCGCACCCCGTGTGGCCAACTCGCACACGGGCAGCGCGGACATCAGGTCGAAGCGCCCGCCGGCACCGTGCACGCGCGCGCTGTCGAGCAGAACCGCGCCGTCGAGCGGCCGCAATTGCGCGAAATAGCTGCAGCCGTCGCCGCGATACGGCAGCGGGAGGATGGAAATTGCGCCCACGCTGGAGTATTCCGTGCCGCCACCTGTCGAAACTATTGATATCATAGCGCTAAGTCATTAATATGTCGCGGTTTTTTCATTCCGTAGGCGTGTCGACCCGCGACCTTTCCCCGCAAATGGGGTAAGCGCCGCGGGGCGGCGCATGGCAAACTTGCGGCGTATCGCCGTGCGTGGGGTTTCCCGACCCCGCGCGCGGTGTCGGCGCGCCCGATCCAGACACCCGAGAGGCACTGCTAGATGAGTGACGAGAACAGCGCGGGCTACGCCCTGGTGAACCCCTTCGGCAAGGAGGAAGACCTCGAGTTCGTGGTGCCCGGGCAGATCGGCTACCAGCCGGGCCTTTACGAACAGACGCTGGCCGCCGGCTACGCGCTGCAGCAGCGTCCGCGCCGCGCCGCCGGCGTGGTGAACATCGAGCGCCAGCACCAGAAGGAGCGCATGACGATCTGGGAACGCATCCAGGTGCTCGCCGACGGCGAGCCCACGGTGCTGTTCCAGAACTGGGGCGAGAACCTCGACGGTGCCTCGCTGGTCACGGCGATCATCAAGGTCAAGGGCCGCGACGTGGCGATCTACGGCCACGACTTCACCGTGCGTGCCGGGTCCATGGACGCCACCAACGGGCGCAAGCTCGCGCGCCTGTTCGAGCTCGCCGGCAAGCGGCGCATCCCGCTGGTCGGGCTCAACGACAGCGCCGGCGCCTACGTGCCGGCCGGCGTCGGCGGCCTCGACGGCTATGCCGAGGCCTTCACGGCGCTGCGCAAGATCAGCGGCGTGGTGCCCAGCATCATGTGCATGTTCGGCTTCAATGCCGGCGGCGGCTCCTACCTGCCGCGCCAGGGCAGCTTCGTGATCCAGCCGCGCGGCACGTTCTTCGGCCTCACCGGTCCCGGCGTCGTGAAGTCGGTGCTGGGCGAGGACGTCACGCCGGACGAGCTGGGCGGGCCCGACGTGCACTCGCAATCGGGCGTAACGGACTTCGTGGTCGAGGACGAGGTGAGCGCTCTGCGCAAGGTGCGCGAGATCCTGAACTACATCCCGAACAACAACGGGGAGCTGGCGCGCTACCAGCCCACCTCCGACCCGGTCGACCGCAAGACCTGGGACATCGACATCCTGCTGAAGAAGGCCTTCAACTCGCCGACCGGCTTCAACACGCCCTTCGACGTCAGCATCATCATCCAGCAGATCTGCGACCACGGCGACTTCATGGAAGTTCAGCCCGAGCGAGCGCGCAACACCATCACCGCCTTCGGCCGCATGGGCGGACAGGTGGTGGGCTTCGTCGCCAACAACAGCGCCGTGGCCTCGGGACAGATCGACATCGCGGCAGCCTACAAGAACGCTCGCTTCATCCGCTTCTGCAACCTCTACAACATCCCGGTGATCTTCATGGAGGACACCACCGGCTTCCTGCCCGGGCGCGAGCAGGAGACGGGCGGCATCGTGCAGGCCGGCCGCGCGATGCTCGATGCCATCGTCGACCTGCGCACGCCGCGCTTCCTGGTGATCCTGCGCAACGCCTTCGGCGGCGCCTACGCCTCGTACAACAACTATCCCACGGGCGCGGATTTCGTGATCGCGCTGCCCACGACGCGTGCGGCGGTGATGGGTCCGGCCGGCGTGGAGTTCGTCTACAAGGACGAGCTGCGCGCGATCCGCGGCCAGCGCCAGGAGCGCCTGGCGGGGGAGTTGAAGAACCTGCGCGAGTCCGGCATGGCCGAGGAAGAGGCCATCGTCGTGGCGAAGCGCCACGTCGATGCCTGGGTCAAGGAGAGCGAGGCCGCACTTGCGACGCGCTACGAACGCGAGCTGATGAACCCGAACGAGGCGTTGAGCCTCGGCTCGATCTCGCAGATCGTGATGCCCTCCGAGCTGCGCAAGGTGATCGCGGAGAACCTCCTGTTCCACCTCGGACACTACACGCCGGAGCCGTTCGCCGGTGTCCAGCGCGAGTTCCATTGAGCCACTTTCCAGCCATCTTCGCGGAATACAAAACAGTGCGCAGCAGCAACGACTACTACCTGAACAATCCCCTGGTGCATCGCAACCGCAGGCTGGCCCAGGACGCCTCGAGCTGGGTACGCAGCTTCGCCTGCGAGGACATGCGCCCGCTCATCATCTGCCGCGGCCCGATCCGGCGCGAGGCCATGGACGTCTTCGACGAGATGGGCATCCACGGCTACGGCATCCTGCTCTCGGAGAAGGACTCCATCGTCTTCACCAACGCGCTGGCGCCCGAGTTGCGCACGCTGACCGATCCCGGTCGCGTGCACCGGGTGCCGGACTACACGGGCGCCTCCAAGGAGGAGCGCACGCAGCGCATCCGCCAGATCATCGCGATTGCGAAGGACAACGGCTACGATTCGATCTTCGCCGGTTACGGCTTCATGTCCGAGGACGAGGAGCTGGTGAAGGCCATCGAGGTGGCCGGCCTCACGTTCATCGGTCCCTGCAGCCGCACCGTGCGCGGCGCCGGCTTCAAGGACGAGGCCAAGCGCACCGCGCTCCAGGTCGGCGTCAGCGTGACGCCCGGCATCGACAACGTGACGGCGCTGACGCTGCTGGCGAAGTTCCCCGACAGCAAGGCGCTGTGCGCTCTGGCCGAGGCGGAGAAGCTCGGGCTCGACCCCGCGGTCTTCACCGACACCAACCCGCTCGAGGCGCAGGCCGATGCGGTGCTCAACGCCGCGTACCGCAAGGGCATGGACCTGTTCAGCGTCGAGGAGATGTGCATCCAGCTCGAGAAGCGCGTCGCCGAGATGTACTCGAGGTACCCGCAGAACCGCATCCGCCTGAAGGCGATCGGCGGCGGCGGCGGCAAGGGCCAGCGTATCCTGGCGTCCCCGGAGTCCTTCGACGGCAAGACGCTCGAGCAGCGCATCGCCAAGGCCGCGGCACGCGCCCCCGAGCGAGCGCGCGAGATCCTCGCCGAGGTCAAGGCCACCGGTGTCGGCGACAACAAGAACATCCTGATCGAGCTCAACATCGAGACCACGCGCCACCAGGAGATCCAGGTGATCGGCAACGGCGTGTGGGCGACCACGCTCGGCGGGCGCGACTGCTCGCTGCAGATGCACGAGCAGAAGCTGCTCGAGGTCTCGGTGACCGAGGAGGAACTCGAGCTCGCCATCGGGCGCGCCGGGGCCGGCGGGCGCGCCGAGGAGGTGAAGGTGCTGGAGAGCGACCTCGCGATCCTGCGCCGCATGGAAGACGAGGCCGCGCGTTTCGGCGCGGCGGTCGGTCTCGACTCGGTCTCGACCTTCGAGTGCATCGTCGAGCGCGACCACCACTTCTTCATGGAGATGAACACGCGCATCCAGGTCGAGCATCGCGTCACCGAGCTTTGCTACGGCCTGCGCTTCACCAATCCCGACGACGCGAGGGACAGCTTCGTCGTCGAGTCGCTGGTCGAGGCGATGGTGCTGCTGGCACGGCACAAGACGCGCCTGCCGAAACCCGACCGCGTGCACCGCAACAATGCCTCGGTCGAGGCGCGCCTCAACGCGACCAACCAGGCGCTGCACCCGCACGCCGGCGGCATCATCCGCAACTGGTCCAACGCGATCGAGGGCGAGATCCGCGACGACCAGGGCATCAGCCTGCACAACCCCGACACCGATGTGTTCATGGCCTACACGCTGGCAGGGGCCTACGACTCGAACATCGCCTTGCTGCTCACGGTCGGCAACGACCGCCTCGACAGCTACCAGCGTCTCGCCGAGATCCTGCGCGTCACACAACTCTCCGGCAAGGACCTTGCGACCAACCTCGAGTTCCACTACGGCCTGGTGAACTGGTTCATCGGCGCCAACATCAATGCGCGCCCGACCACGCGCTTCATCCTGCCGTACCTCACGGCAGTGGGGCGGCTGCGCGAGAAGGCGGTACGCATCGACCTCGATCACGCACTGGCGCAGCTGCGCAGGCACCGCCTGGCGGCGGTCGGGGACGCCGGCGAGCGCAAGGCCCTGGCCGAGTGCATCGACCGCAAGCAGACGCTGCTGCTGCGCCCTGTCCAGAAGCTCTTCACCGAGCCCCACATGTTCGCCGGCTGGCTCAGCCGCTGGCGCGACAGCTTCGCCATCACCGATGGCAGGGTGACGTTCCGCCGCAATCCGATCGAGGTGCTGTCGGAGACCTACCACTACCTCAACATGGACTACAGCGAGTCCACGCCGCCCGCTTACATGATCTGGGATCACGACAACGCCGTGCTCGAGGCCGCGCTGGCCTTCTATGGCTCCGTGCGAGAGCTCTCGGGCACCTCGGACTGGACTGCCACCCAGCATTTCCTCGCTCAGGCCAGGGCCCCGGCGGGCGTGACCGCGGCGGCCTGGTCGGCGGCGCGCGCGGCGCACGCCGGCTACCAGGCGGCGACGGAGCTGCTGCTGGTGCTGCCGTTCGTGGCGCAGCAGACGGAATTCTTTGCGCTCAGTGTGAACCCCGACCTGAGC
>JAGPES010000256.1 GCA_018057015.1 Pseudomonadales bacterium
GCTTCGAACTGATCCGCAGTACCCACGGTGTGGAGATCGACATGAGCCGAATCCCCGCGGAGGACCCCTGCACCTTCGCGATGCTCGCGCGCGCCGACAGCGTGGGCGTGTTCCAGGTCGAATCGCGCGCGCAGATGGCGATGCTGCCGCGGCTGAAGCCACGCACCTTCTACGACCTGGTGATCGAGGTCGCGATCGTGCGCCCGGGACCGATCCAGGGCGACATGGTCCACCCCTACCTGAAACGGCGCCAGGGGCTGGAGCCCGTCACCTACCCCAACGAGGAGATCCGCGCGGTGCTCGAGCGCACGCTGGGCGTGCCGATCTTCCAGGAGCAGGTTATCAAGCTCGCGATGGTCGCGGCCGGTTTCTCGGGCGGCGAGGCCGACCAGCTGCGCCGTGCGATGGCGGCGTGGAAGCGCAACGGCTCGCTGGACGTCTTCGAGCGCAAGGTCATCGACGGCATGCTCGCGCGCGGCCACGGCCTCGATTTTGCCCAGCGCCTGTTCAACCAGATGAAGGGCTTCGGCGACTACGGTTTCCCCGAGTCGCACGCCGCGAGCTTCGCGCTGCTGGCCTACGCCTCGGCCTGGCTGAAGTGCCACTACCCCGCCGCCTTCTGCTGCGCGCTGCTGAACAGCCAGCCGATGGGCTTCTACTCGCCCTCGCAGCTGGTGCAGGACCTGCGCCGCCATGGTGTAGCGGTGCTGCCGGTCGACGTGGACCACAGCGACCGGGACTGCACGCTGGAGAGCCGGGAGCGCGACCACCCCGCGCTGCGCCTCGGGCTACGCCAGATCAGCGGCTTCAACGCCGCCGCGGCCGAGCGCATCGTCGCCGCGCGTCGGCGCCGCGCCTTCGACAACCTGCACGATCTCGCGCGCCGCGCGCTGCTCGATCGCGGCGAGCTGGACCTGCTGGCAGGCGCCGGCGCGCTGGGGCGCCTCGGCGGCCACCGCCACCAGGCGCACTGGCAGACCGCAGCGATCGAGGAGCCGCGCCCCCTGTTCGACCGCGCCGAGGGCGTCGCCGCGGAACTGCTCCACGACGCGGTCGAGCTGCCCGCGCCCGACGAGGCCGAGAACCTGGCGCAGGACTACCGCAGCACCGGGCTCACGCTGGGCCGCCATCCGCTGGCGCTGCTGCGCACGCGCCAGCCCTTCGCGGGCTGCCGCAGCGCCCAGGACCTGCAGGCGCTGAACAGCGGCCGTTTCGTGCGCGTGGCAGGGCTGGTGACCGGGCGCCAACGCCCCGGCACCGCCAGCGGGGTGCTGTTCCTCACGCTGGAAGACGAGACTGGCAACATCAACGTCGTGGTTTGGCGTGACCGCCAGGAACGCTTTCGCAAGGCGCTGCTGCGGGGGCAGCTGCTGCTGGTCAAGGGCGTGATGGAGAGCCGCGACAGCGTGATCCACGTGATCGCGGGCGAGATCCTCGACCACAGCGCGGCGCTCGGTGCGCTGCAGACGCGTTCACGCGACTTCCACTGACAGCCAATGCTACCGCGCCGCTCAAGGGCAGGCTCCGATCGCGAACCGGCGCGCCCCGGGTTCCGCATGAGCCGCGTAAATGCGTGCGTTCTCGTTCAGGGCCCGAGCCTCGTCGCCAATCCCGGGATCGCCGCATACGCCGGACACACCACAACGCGGGTCACGCAAGCGCGGGTTAGAAAACAACGGCAAGCTGTTCTGCTCCCCCGCGATGGCGCGCATCCAGCCACCCACCATGATCGTGCCGAACTTGCCCGGATCAGGACGCCCGTTGCACGGCCCGACAGCGTAGCCGTTCGCATAAGGGGCAATGGCATTCCTGTGCCCCATCCCGGGTTGGCACTGATCGACCAGCGCACCGTGATTGAGCCCCATGAGATGACCCAGTTCGTGGGCCAGCGAATGCGCACCGCACGCGAAATCGATCACGGCAAACGCACGACGAGACGAGGCAATCTGGGCTGGCGTGCTGTTCACCGCGAAACCGCGACCACAGCCACGCTTGCCCGAATCATCAACCGGCTGCTGACCGCAATGGTGTAATCGGCGCCGGTGTCTTCGGCACACCTGAACATGCCCTTGAACGCATTGCGTTCGTGCTCCATGTCGCTCAACAGCACCATGACGTCGTCGGACGCAAAGCGCGCAAAGCTCATACCGACAATTTCGGCCCGAAGGACGACGTGACTGCTCTGGTAATACCCATTCACCTCGCCTACGAACTCGGCCAATGCTGTGCTGGTGAGCTGGCGGCGCGGTATCGTAATGGCCAAATTATCGTCAACCACGAAGCGAAGGCCGAATCTCACGGTGTCTGTGCTCGGCTCATCGGCGAATGTCGTCACGGCGAGAAGCACCATCGAGGCGAGGGCAAGAGCAGCAAACCGTGCCAATCGCCCCCGAATTCGGCGCTTTCGGCGAGCTCGATCGTCAAACAGCCAGTCGCGATCGCACATAATCCGCCACGGCCAGCGCACGGCGACGACGCAATGCCTCGGCAGGGCGTTCGAGCATGACCCGCAACTCCTTGGTGAACTTGATCACGCCGATCAGCTCCAGCCACCTGGGAATGTCTGCCCTTTCCTCGGGGTTGAGTGAACTTCCCCGGTCATACGCTTCGATAAACGCATCGAAGCGTCCGAAATCGGCGAGGTCGATGTACTTGTCTGCCAGCGAGAACTCTAGGGCACCGTCGATCACGTCCGCCATGCGTGGACCGAAGAACGCATTGTTGAAATCGAAAAAGCGGGCATCCCCGCCAACGACGATGACGTTCTTCGGTGTCACGTCGCCGTGGCAGTGCACCGACGGACTTCGCCCATACAGCGTTGCGCGGTTCGGCCCCGGGTTCAGACGTTCCACTGCCGGCAGAAGAGCCTGGAGGGCTTCGGCTATCGCTGGCTCATGACCAGGGTTCCCGAGATATGTGGAGAACTGCGGGAGCCAGATCATGCACATCTCATCGAACGTGAAATGTCCCTCCACGCCAAGCGAACAATCGATCTGGACCTGGTGGATTTGCGCCAGTGCGGCGCCAATCGATCCCAGCGGGTACTCGGGCTTCTGCTGCACCGACCCGGGGATGCGTTCGAACAACAATGCCGGATGTCCTTCAACAAAGGGCAACTCTCCACCGGCGGTCGAAATGACTGCCGCAGTGGGAACACCGCGTTCGCAAAGCGCGTCGACCAGGGCCATCTCGTACGCCGTGTGCTCGGCCACCCGCGTTCGATTGTAGTTCCCCGAAACCTTGAACAGCTTCAAGACAAAGTCCCGCTCGTGCCCGAATACCTTGAAAACGGCGTTTCGCGTGGATGCCTTCATCTTCTCGACGCAGGGCTGTTCCATGCCGTAAAGCTTCCTCAGCTGGTGGGCAATGCGCCCCTCCTCGCCGCCGCGCTCCACGACCCCGTCACTCGCGCGGTCATAGACCAGTTTTCCCTTGAACTTCTGGAGAAATGCGTCCTTTTCCGATTCGTGCCCCCGTGACGGAAAATGGACATAGGCATCGATCAGGTGACCGATGAACGTTACGTTCGAGTGACGCTCACCCCACTCGCCGGCGCCACCGGCGATCGGCACCTCCGCCACGTGATAGACCGCACATTTGTTGGATGACTCGGGATTGATGAGCTCCCAGTGTGCCGGAATGTCATCCTCGCGCGCAGGATCAATCTCCACGAGGATGTCGACGTCCGAGCCCAACTTGACCCATTTGCCGTGTACGAAGGGCGATTGATAACGGCCCATATCGCCACGCAAGGCAGATCCCATGAGGTAAACCCGGCTCACGGCGCGAAATGCGGAAACCTCCCGTCGAATGGCTTCCGACACCTGCTCTTGAAGCGCCGTCTGCTGCGGTGCCGGAAAGCTGTTCTTGTTGGGCTTTACGAAGCCCAGCTGCAATTTGGCCAGCACCAGGCTCCAGGCCTTGTACAGCGTCTCGGCATCGCTCCTGCCGCTGCGAATGCTCGCGCTGTATGGAAAAATCACCTGCCTGCCGCCAGGCGCGTAAAGCCAAAGCTGAACATCGGTTTCCACGCTCAGCTTCTGCCCCGCGCGGATCGCCGAATAGAGGTCGATGACCTGACATTTGATCTGGTTCAACACATTGGCGTCAGTCGCTCCTTCGCGAGCCAGAAAATCGACCAGGCGCTCCGTCTCGCTGTAGCTGCGCAGCCGCCGGTAATCCAGAGCCGTACGCGCTCTGTCAGGGTACACGATGACTTTCAGCCGCTCCCCGGTGTATTCGCGCTGGTTTCCCCGCTTCTCATGGGTGAAACCAATGCTGGCAAAGATGTCCGAGATCTTCGGCAAGTGATACTGGGCCGCAGTGATCGCCAGCACTCGACCCGGAACATTGCCGCCATCGAGCACGAAGTCCACGTCGTTGGCCTCCAGCAGATCCTTGACCTCCCCATAGCTGGCGGCGTACGGACTATCGATATCGAGGTCATGGAACAATGCGGCAATCTGGCGGAAATCGGCAGGGTCTATTAGCAGTTTGTAGTTGCGGTAATGAAAATGATAGCCGTCGGTACACTCCTCCAGCGACAGGCGCGTCGGGTGGTACTTCACCTCGTTCCGCAGCCTCGATTCGGTCCAGATCCGGACGTCCTCCTGGTTGGCATTGGGCAACTTGCCATCCTGGTAGTTCTTCTGCTCGATAATCGCCAGCAATTCCCTGGACTGCTTGTCGAAAGCTGCGACGATATCCTCGAATTCAGCGCGACTCAGTTCCACCCGCAGGTCGCGATAGTGGATATGGATGTTCTCCTCCATGTCCAGGAAGAAATTACGATGACGGGGTTTGCCGAGCACATTGTCGCGATAGAGGATTTTCTTGATTACCCCCATGATGATTGATATCTCCAGAGAAAATTATGACGATGAAGTATAGGCGCCCTGGGTGAGCGCAACTCAAATTTCCAACATATCCTGTCCCGGGCTATCATTCATTCCGAGGTCATTTTCCGGTTAACGCTACTGCGCGCATGTGGGATTGCTTCGAGGAAATCCGCTGCATCAACCTTCCTCACCGCACAGACCGGTGGGAGATGGCGCAAGACGAATTCCGGATCGCCGGGCTCGGGGACAGGGTCAAGCGCTGTGACGGGGTTTTGAACCGCGCAGATCCGGCAATCGGCTGCAGAACGGCTCACATCAATGTGGTTCGTCAGGCCAAGGCAAGCGGCCTCAGGAACGTTCTCATATTCGAGGACGACATCATATTTAACCGGCAACCAGGGGACTTGCTGACATCGATCTTCGAACAATTGCGCATCCATTCTGACTGGGAACTCTGCTACCTGGGGTCTTATCCGGGCTATCGCGCGGGCATTCCGGTCCACGGCGAGATAATTGGCAAAGTCTCGGCCAATATTCTCGAAGTCAAGCGCTTCTGGGGTGGGCACGCGTACGCAATCCGATCC
>JAGPES010000257.1 GCA_018057015.1 Pseudomonadales bacterium
CCCTCGAGTTCCGTCATCACCGAGCCGACGTGCTTGCGCGAGATCTGCACGCGCTCGGAGATCTCGTTGAGGATCTGGGTCTTGCTCCAGCGCTCCTTCACCGGAGTCGGCTTCGCAGCAGCCTTCGGCGCTGCCTTGGCAGCAGCCTTCTTGGGAGCTGCCTTCGCGGCAGCCTTCTTCGGGGCTGCCTTCGCGGCTTTCTTCTTGTCAGCGGCCATGTTGGTTCCTTCTGGGTTTCCAGGTTGTTTGGCAGTGTGGCTTCCGGGGGGAGAAGCCGGTGTAATTGCTGTAATTGCAGGTCTTTTGCGCGCTTTGCGCTACAGCGCCCGTATATATAATGCATTCACCAAAGCACAGCAACATCGCCCTGCGTTTTTCTTGCGCCAGCGCGCCCAGCCCGGCTGTCGAGACGAAAAAGAGCTGCTCGGCAATCGTTCCCGCCCGACCGGTTGTGCGCCCGGAAATGGCATCAGTTGGCATAATCCGCGCGGGCCGGCTGGAGTATAATTCGCCGCTTTTTCGGGGTCGCGCCGTGTGGCGCGCGTGTCGTCCATTTCCAGACCGAGGAGGTTCCAGGTATGCCGATCTACGAATACCAGTGCCAGGGCTGCAATCACGAGCTCGAAAAACTGCAGAAGATCTCGGACGAACCGCTGTCCGTGTGCCCGGATTGCGGCGAGCCGCGGCTCAGACGCAAGATCAGCGCGGCTGGCTTCCGCCTGAAGGGCGGCGGCTGGTACGAGACCGATTTCAAGAGCGGCAGCAAGAAGAACCTTGCCGGCGAGTCGGGGGCGTCCGGGGGCGACAGCAAGGCCTCCCCGGCACCCGCGCCTGCCCCGTCCACCGCGGGTGCCGGCGGCGCCTGATCATCCCGATACATCCCCATCCGCGGAATCTACGCCATGCGCACGCACTACTGTGGTGATCTCGACACAACCCACGTCGACGAGGAGGTCACGCTCTGCGGCTGGGCCGATCGTCGTCGCGATCATGGCGGCGTGATCTTCGTGGACCTGCGTGACCGCGAGGGGATCGTGCAGGTGGTTTTCGATCCGGACTGCGGCGAGCATTTCAGCACCGCCGACCGGGTGCGCAGTGAATACGTGCTGTGCGTGCGCGGACGCGTGCGCGCGCGCACCGGGGCGACCGTGAATCCGGCGATGAGCACCGGACAGATCGAGGTCTACGCGCGCGAGCTCGAGATCCTCAACGTCTCCGACACGCCGCCGTTCCAGCTCGACGAGCACGCCAACGTCGGCGAGGAAACGCGCCTGCGCTACCGCTACCTCGACCTGCGCCGCCCCGAGATGCTGAACAACCTGCGATTGCGCTCCGACATTTCGATGTCGATCCGCAACTTCCTGGCCGAGCGTGGCTTCATCGACGTCGAAACGCCGATGCTGACGCGCGCCACCCCCGAGGGCGCGCGTGACTACCTGGTGCCCAGCCGCACGCATCCCGGCCGCTTCTTCGCGCTGCCGCAGTCGCCCCAGCTGTTCAAGCAGCTGCTGATGGTGTCCGGGGTCGACCGCTACTACCAGATCGTGAAGTGCTTCCGTGACGAGGACCTGCGCGCCGACCGCCAGCCCGAGTTCACGCAGATCGACCTCGAGTTCGCCTTCGCCGACCAGGCCGAGATCACCGCGACCGCGGAAGCAATGGTGCGCGGATTGTTCGCCGAGGTGCTGAAGCACGACCTCGGCGTGTTCCCGCGTCTCACCTGGGCCGAGGCGATGGAGCGTTTCGGCAGCGACAAGCCCGACCTGCGCATTCCGCTGGAGCTGGTCGAGGTCGGCGACCTGATGCGCGCGGTGGACTTCAAGGTGTTCTCGGCGCCCGCCAACGACCCGGACGGTCGCGTGGCGGCGCTGAAGGTGCCGGGCGGTGGCTCCTCGCTCAGCCGCAAGCAGATCGACGACTACACGCGATTCGTCGGCATCTATGGCGCGAAGGGCCTCGCCTACATCAAGGTCAACGACCGCACGGACCTCGAGGAGGGGCTGCAGTCGCCGATCGTGAAGTTCCTGCCGGTCGAGGTGCGACGGCAGCTGCTCGAGCGCGTCGGCGCGGCCGACGGTGACCTCGTTTTCTTTGGTGCCGACCGTGCCAGGGTGGTCAACGAGGCGCTCGGCGCATTGCGCTGCAAGCTCGGCGCGGACCTGAACCTCTACACCTGCGACTGGGCGCCGCTGTGGGTGGTCGACTTCCCGATGTTCGAGCGCGACGACAAGGGACGCTGGAGCCCGCTGCACCATCCGTTCACGCGCCCGGCCTGTGAACCGCAGGCGCTCGTCGACGATCCGGGTGCGGCGATCTCGCAGGCCTACGACATGGTGCTGAACGGCACCGAGCTCGGCGGCGGCTCGATCCGCATCCATTCCCGTGACATGCAGCAGTCGGTGTTCCGCATCCTCGGCATCGGCGAGGAGGAGGCGCGCGAGAAATTCGGCTTCCTGCTCGATGCGCTGCGCTACGGCTGCCCGCCGCACGGCGGGCTGGCCTTCGGACTCGACCGGCTGGTGATGCTGATGACGCGCTCGGCCTCGATCCGCGACGTCATCGCCTTCCCCAAGACGCAGAGTGCAAGCTGCCTGCTGACCGAGGCGCCCGGCGTCGTCGACGCCGGGCAGCTGAATGACCTGCACATCCGCCTGCGCCTGCCGGCTGCCGAGGCGGCCGGCTGAGCGCCGCGGCGCCCGCGGGCCCGACCGGCGGCGCGGTGGCGGGCGTGCCGGTGATCCTCGGGGTCGACCCGGGCTCGCGCATCACCGGCTTCGGCGTGATCCGCGCCGAGGGGACGCGCCTGGAGTACCTGGGCAGCGGCTGCATCAAGGTTGCAGACGAAGAGCTGCCGGGGCGGCTGAAGCGCATCTTCGAATGCCTCACCGAGATCATCGAGGAGCACCGGCCCACGGAGTTCGCGATCGAGCAGGTGTTCATGGCCAAGAGCGCGGGCTCGGCCCTGAAGCTGGGCCAGGCGCGTGGTGCGGCCATCGTCGCGGCGGTACGACTCGGCCTGCCGGTGTACGAGTATTCCGCGCGGCGCATCAAGCAGTCGGTGGTCGGCACCGGCGCGGCCGGGAAGGAGCAGGTGCAGCACATGGTGCGCACGCTGCTGAAGCTGCCGGCAGCGCCGCAGGCCGACGCCGCCGATGCGCTCGCCGCCGCGCTGTGCCATGCTCACACGCGACAGAGCCTCGGGCGCATGCCGGGCGCGATCGCCGCGCGGCGCGGTCGCGTGCGTTGACGGCGGGACGGAACAGGCACCCATGATCGGACGGATTCGCGGCATCATTCTCGAGAAGCAGGCGCCTGAACTGCTGGTCGAGGCGCATGGCGTAGGCTACGAGGTGCAGGCGCCGCTCAGCACCTTCTACCGCCTGCCACCCGTCGGCCAGGAAGTGGTGCTGCACACGCATTTCGTGGTGCGCGAGGACGCGCAACAGCTCTTCGGCTTCTGGCATCGCGACGACCGCAGCCTGTTCCGCGCGCTGATCCGCGTGAGCGGGGTGGGGCCGAAGCTGGCGCTTGCCATCCTCTCCGGCATGGACGTCGAGGAGTTCACGCGCTGCGTGCAGCGCAACGACGCCAGCGCGCTGGTGAAGCTGCCCGGCGTCGGCAAGAAGACCGCCGAGCGGCTGATGGTCGAGATGCGCGACGTGCTGCGCGAATGGCGCCCCGATCTCGCCCTGGCCACGGGCGAGGCGCCGTCCCCCGACATCGCCGAGGTGAGCCGCAACCGTCTGGTGCAGGACGCCGAGAGCGCGCTGATCGCGCTGGGATACAAGCCGCCGGAGGCCGCGCGCGCGGTCGCGGCGGCGCTGGGCGACGACGTCCGCGAGAGCGAAGAACTGATCCGGCGCGCGCTGAAGGGCTTCGCGAGCGCGCGCTGAGGAAACCGCGATGATAGAAACCGACCGGCTGGTGGCGCCCGACGGGAAGCAGAACGAGGACGCGCTCGACCGTGCAATCCGCCCGCGCGCGCTCGCCGATTACGTGGGCCAGCCGGTGGTGTGCGAGCAGATGGAGATCTTCGTCGCCGCCGCGCGCGGGCGGCGCGAGGCGCTCGACCACACGCTGATCTTCGGGCCGCCCGGGCTGGGCAAGACCACGCTGGCCAACATCATCGCCAACGAGATGGGCGTTTCGCTCAAGAGCACCTCCGGGCCGGTGCTCGAGAAGGCCGGCGATCTGGCGGCCCTGCTGACGAACCTCGAACCCCACGACGTGCTCTTCATCGACGAGATCCACCGCCTCAGTCCGCACGTCGAGGAAGTCCTGTACCCGGCGATGGAGGACTTCCAGCTCGACATCATGATCGGCGAGGGGCCTGCGGCGCGCTCGATCAAGCTCGAGCTGCCGCCGTTCACGCTGGTCGGGGCGACCACCCGCGCCGGCCTGCTCACCTCGCCGCTGCGTGATCGCTTCGGCATCGTGCAGCGCCTGGAGTTCTACTCGGTGGCCGACCTCGCCACGATCGTCGCACGTTCGGGGCGCATCCTCGGCATCGAGATCGACGACAGGGGAGCGCGCGAGATCGCGCGCCGCGCGCGCGGCACGCCGCGCATCGCCAACCGCCTGCTGCGGCGCGTGCGCGATTTCGCCCAGGTGCGCCGCGACGGGCGGATCAGCGCCGACATCGCCGACGAGGCGCTCAACATGCTGAGCGTGGACCAGCAGGGCTTCGACCACATGGATCGCCGTCTGCTGCTGGCGATGATCGAGAGGTTCGACGGCGGACCGGTCGGCGTGGACAGCCTGGCGGCAGCGATCAGCGAGGAGCGCGGCACCATCGAGGACGTGCTGGAGCCGTACCTGATCCAGCAGGGCTACATGCTGCGCACGCCGCGCGGGCGCATGGTCACGCGCGCGGCCTACCTGCACTTCGGACTGCAACCGCGCGGCGCGCTCGCGACACCGGACATGCTTGCCGACGCGGGGGGATCCGCGTGAACGATGCCGCGCTCATGGAGCAGGAACTCCGCCTGCCCGTTCGGGTCTACATCGAGGATACCGATGCCGGCGGCATCGTGTTCTATGTCAACTACCTGAAGTATTTCGAGCGCGCGCGCACGGAATTCATGCGCAGGCTGGGCTTTGCCAAGGCGGCTCTGCTGGGCGGGGAGTTCATGTTCGTGGTGCATTCGATGGACGTCGAGTACCTGCGCCCCGCGCGACTGGACGACGAACTCGCGGCCGGCGCGCGTGTGGTTGAGGCGCGCGGTGCGCGGCTGGTGTTCGCGCAGCGCGTGTTGCGCGGCGCCGAGGAGATCTGCCGCGCACGGGTAACCGTGGCCTGCGTGAACAGCGCGACTCACCGTCCCTGCATGATTCCGCCGCGCCTGCGCGAGGCGCTTGTCGCCGCCGGCGCCCTGGCGCCACGGTCGGATACACG
>JAGPES010000258.1 GCA_018057015.1 Pseudomonadales bacterium
CATGCTCGGCGTGGTGATCGGCACCGCCGCGATGGGGCTGCTGTTCAACTCGGTCGGTTCGGACACGAACCCGATGTTCGCGCTGCCGTTCTGGTGGCATTTCGTGATCGGGGGCTGGGCCTTCGGCACGGTCTTCATGGCCACCGACCCGGTGTCGGCCGCGATGACCGATACCGGCAAGCTCGCCTTCGGCATCCTGATCGGCGTGATGGTCATGCTGATCCGCGTGGTGAATCCAGCGTATCCGGAGGGGATGATGCTCGCGATCCTGTTCGCCAACATCTTTGCGCCGCTGATCGACAATTTCGTGATGCGGGCCAACATCAACCGGAGGCTGGCGCGCCATGTCAACGGCTAGGAAAGAAACCATCGGGGGTACCCTTCTCGTCGCCTTCGTGCTGTGCATCGTCTGCTCGGTGATCGTGGCCGGGGCCGCGGTCTCGCTCAAGCCGGTGCAGACCAGCAACAAGCAGCTCGACCGCAAGAAGAACATCCTGTCCGCCGCCGGCATGTTCGCACCGGGCGAACACGGCGCCGCCGAAATCGAGCAGCTGTTCGGTCGCTTCACGGTGCGCATGGTCGACCTCGACACCGGCGAGTACCTCTCCGACGAGGAACTGGCGCGCCCGGAACTGAACCCGGATCGCTATGACCAGATCAAGGCGGCCAAGGACGCGAAGCTGTCCGAGGCGCTGCGGGGGGAGGACGACATCGCGAGTATCAAGCGCCGCGAGAAGGTCGCCCAGGTCTACCTGCTCGAGGAGGAGGGACGGCTCGCGAAGATCGTGCTGCCGATCCGCGGTTACGGCCTGTGGAGCACGCTGTACGGCTTCCTGGTGCTGGAGGGCGACGCCAGCACCGTGGTCGGCCTGGCCTACTACGACCAGAAGGAAACGCCCGGGCTAGGGGGCGAGGTCGACAACCCGAAGTGGAAGGCGCTGTGGCCCGGCAAGAAAGTTTTCGATGAACAGGGCGCGGTGTCGATCGACATCGTCAAGGGCGGCGTCGACAAGGACGCGCCGGAGGCCCTGCACCAGGTCGACGGGCTCTCAGGCGCCACGCTGACCAGCAACGGTGTCGAGAACATGCTGCATTTCTGGCTCGGCCAGCGCGGTTTCGGACCCTATCTGAGCAGGATTCGCGGAGGGCAAGCCTGATGTCGAAAGTCAAGGAAATCCTGGTAACGCCGATCTTCAACAACAACCCGATCGCGGTGCAGATCCTGGGGATCTGCTCGGCGCTCGCGGTGACCTCGAGCCTGAAGACGGCGTTCGTGATGTCGCTCGCGCTGACGGTGGTGACGGCGTTCTCGAACCTGCTGATCTCGCTGCTGCGCAACCACACGCCCTCGAGCATCCGCATGATCGTGCAGATGATCGTGATCTCCTCGCTGGTGATCGTGGTCGACCAGATCCTGCAGGCGGTGGCCTATGACATCTCCAAGCAGCTCTCGGTGTTCGTCGGCCTGATCATCACCAACTGCATCGTGATGGGACGCGCCGAGGCCTTCGCGATGAAGAACCCGCCGATCCCCAGCTTCATCGACGGCATCGGCAACGGGCTGGGCTACAGCGCGATGCTGATGGCCGTGGGTACCTTCCGCGAGCTGTTCGGCAGCGGTTCGCTGTTCGGCATCCCGGTGCTCGAGACCGTGAACAACGGCGGCTGGTACCAGCCGAACGGCCTGCTGCTGCTGCCGCCGAGCGCCTTCTTCATCATCGGCGGCTTCATCTGGCTGCTGCGCAGCTGGAAAAAGCACCAGGTCGAGCCGGCCGAGTATCGCATCGCGCCGCAGACCAAGGCGCAGGAGGCCGTGTGATGGAACATTATGTGGCGCTCCTGATCCGCTCCGTGTTCGTAGAGAACATGGCGCTGGCCTTCTTCCTCGGCATGTGCAGTTTCATCGCGATCTCGAAGAAGGTCGAGACGGCATTCCAGCTCGGTGTGGCGGTGGTGGTGGTGCAGGCCATCACGGTGCCGGCGAACAACCTGATCTACCAGTTCCTGCTGCGCGACGGTGCGCTGGCCTGGGCCGGATTCCCGGAGCTGGATCTCGGCTTCCTCGGCTTCCTCAGCTACATCGGCGTGATCGCGGCGATCGTGCAGATCCTCGAGATGTTCCTCGACAAGTACATGCCGGCGCTGTACCACGCCCTCGGCGTGTTCCTGCCGCTGATCACGGTGAACTGCGTGATCATGGCCGGTTCGCTGTTCATGGTCGAGCGCGACTACATGTTCGGCGAGAGCGTGGTCTACGGCTTCGGTTCGGGCCTCGGTTGGGCGCTGGCGATCACCGCGCTCGCCGGCGTGCGCGAGAAACTCAAGTACAGCGACGTGCCCGCGGGGCTGCAGGGACTGGGCATCACCTTCATCACGGTGGGCCTCATGTCGCTGGGCTTCATGTCCTTCGGCGGCATCTCGCTGTAACCGGGCCACATCGGGAATATCGACCATGGTAGATACGGGAACGATTTTCTGGGGCGTCGGGATGTTCACGGCCATCGTGATGGCGCTGGCCGGCCTCATCCTCGTTGCGCGCTCGAAGCTGGTGAGCACCGCGGATGTCGCGATAGAGATCAACGACGATCCCTCGCGCGCGCTCACGGTGGAAGCCGGAGGCAAGCTGCTGACCACGCTGGCGAACTCGGGCATCTTCCTCTCGTCCGCCTGCGGCGGCGGCGGCACGTGCGGGCAGTGCCGCTGCCAGGTGATCGAGGGCGGGGGCACCTTCCTGCCGGTGGAAGAGGGTCACTTCTCCCGCGGACAATTGCGCGATCACTGGCGCCTGGCCTGCCAGGTCGCGGTGAAGCAGGACATGAAGATCCACGTCGAGCCCGAGTTCTTCGGCGTCAAGCAGTGGGACTGCGAGGTCGTCTCCAACGACAACGTCGCGACCTTCATCAAGGAACTGGTGCTGAAGCTGCCCGAGGGCGAGAGCGTGGATTTCCGCGCCGGCGGCTACGTGCAGCTGGAAGCCCCGGCGCACACCGTCTTCTATCGCGATTTCGATGTCGCGCCGGAGTACCGCGGCGACTGGGAGCGCTTCAAGTTCTTCGATCTCTCCTCCACGGTCGACGAGCCGGTGATCCGCGCCTATTCGATGGCCAACTATCCGGACGAGAGGGGCCTGCTGAAGTTCAACATCCGCATCGCCACGCCGCCGCCGGGTTCCAAGGGTATCCCGCCGGGCAAGATGTCCTCTTACGTCTTCAACCTGAAGCCGGGCGACCGCATGCGCGTGTTCGGTCCGTTCGGCGAGTTCTTCGCCAGGGACACGCGCGCGGAGATGATCTTCATCGGCGGCGGCGCGGGCATGGCGCCGATGCGTTCGCACCTCTTCGACCAGCTCAAGCGTGTCCACACCGACCGCAAGATCTCGTTCTGGTACGGCGCGCGCAGCCTGCGCGAGATGTTCTACGTCGAGGACTTCGACGGCCTGGCGGCGGCGAACCCGAACTTCACGTGGCACGTGGCGCTGTCGGACCCGCAGCCCGAGGACAACTGGACCGGGCTCAAGGGCTTCATCCACCAGGTGCTGTTCGACAACTACCTCAAGGATCACCCGGCGCCCGAGGACTGCGAGTACTACATGTGCGGCCCGCCGATGATGAACGCGGCCGTGATCAAGATGCTGGAGGAGCTGGGTGTCGAGCGCGACAACATCCTGCTCGACGATTTCGGCGGCTGACGCGGCGCGCAGCGTGGCGCGGCGAACGGGAGCAGCCTGGCTGCTCCCGTTTCTGTTTGTGCTCTGTGCCTGCACTCCCGGGCCCGAGGTGTGGCGCTTCGAGGGCGCCACCATGGGCACGACTTACCACGTCACGCTCGTCGATCCGCCCGCGGGGCTCGCACGCGAGGCCGCGACCTCCGGCGTCGATGCGGCGCTGGCGCGGGTGAACGCACAGATGTCCACCTGGCGCGCGGATTCCGAGGTCTCGCGCTTCAACCGCGCCGCACCGGGTGAATGGTTCGCGGTCTCGGCGGATACCGCCGCGGTGGTCGCCACCGCGCTCCAGGTGCACGAGCGCAGCGGCGGGGCCTTCGATATCACGGTGGGTCCGCTGGTGGACCTGTGGGGCTTCGGCGCCGGTTCCAGCTCCAGGGGGGTGGACCAGGTGCCCCCGGACGCCCTGGTCGCGGCCGCCGCCGCGCGCGTCGGCTCGCAGGCGCTGCGCGTGCGGATGGATCCGCCGGCATTGTTCAAGTCGGCGGATCGCGAGATCGACCTGTCGGCGATCGCCAAGGGCCACGGCGTGGATCGCGCCGCGCTGTGGCTCGAAGGGAACGGCGTGGCGAACTACATGGTCGAAGTGGGAGGGGAGGTGCGCACCAGGGGCCACAACCCGCAGGGTCGCAAGTGGCGCATCGGCATCGAGGCGCCGGAACTGCTGCAGCAGGGACGCGCGATCACCGCGGTGGCGCTGGGCGACGAATCGGTTGCGACCTCCGGCGATTACCGCAACTATTTCGAGTCCGGCGGCAGGCGTTATTCGCATACCATCGACCCGGCGACCGCGCGCCCCGTCGAGCACGCGCTGGCATCGGTGACCGTGGTGGCACCCGACTGCAAGAGCGCCGATGCGCTGGCGACGGCGATCGACGTGCTCGGCCCGGAACGGGGGCTTGCCTTCGCCGAGCGCGAGAAACTGGCGGTTTACCTGGTCGTGCGCGCGGGTACCGGCTTCGAGTCGCGCCACAGTTCGGCCTTCGGACCCTATCTCGGCAACGCCGATGCGGAGACATCGCCATGAGCACGCTGTTGTTCACGCTGGGTTTCTTCCTGCTGATGGCGCTTGCCATGGCAGTCGGGTTGCTCGCGGGCCGTGGCCCGATCAAGGGCAGCTGCGGCGGCATGAGCGCGATGTCGGGCGAGGATTGCCCGATCTGTGGCGGCAACCCGGCGAAGTGCGACGCGGGCGACGGCGCACGCGAAGAACTGGGCTACGACGCGACGCGCGAGCCCCGTTGAGCGCCGGCGCCGTCCCGGGCGCAGTGCCCTGATGAGCTCCGCGGGCGCCGGCCTGCTCGGCAAGCTGGTCGGCCAGACGGCTGTCTACGGTCTCAGCACCGTCGTCGGCCGGCTGCTGAACTACCTGCTCGTTCCCCTCTACACCTACCAGTTCGCCGATCCCGGGGATTTCGGGGTCATCACGGAGTTCTACGCCTACGCGGCCTTCCTGAACGTGGTGCTCACCTACGGGATGGAGACGGCCTTCTTCAATTTTTCCGCCAAGCGCGATCGCAACCCCGCCGTCTACAGCACCGCGCTGTTCTCGCTGGGGCTCAGCACCGCGCTTTTCCTGGCCGTGCTCACGCTGAACGCGCAGGCCGTAGCGCAGTTGCTGCGCTATCCGGGGCACGCCGAATACGTGCTGTGGATGGCC